>CAYXZN010000005.1:2780-24779 GCA_964469325.1 uncultured Steroidobacteraceae bacterium | reverse complement strand
ATCTCCGGCGACCGGGTGGTGGCGGCCGGCGTCCTGCTGCCGCTCTCCCAGAACGTGCTGGACTCCGAGCGCTACGGCACCCGCCACCGGGCCGCCATCGGCATCAGTGAGCAGACCGACGCGATCGTGGTGGTGGTCAGCGAGGAGACCGGCTCCATCTCCCTGGTGATGCGGGGGCGGATCGAGCGCAACCTGACCGAGGAGCAGCTGCGCCGGCGGATCTTCAACCTGATCCGTCCCCAGGCACCGCGACAGGCGGTGCCGTTCCTGCGCCGCACGCTCGAGGGGCGTTGGCGCATCGGCGAGGCCGACGTGCCGCCCGCGCCGGAGCCGGAAGGACCGATCGACCCCGACGCCCGGGTGGTGGGGGACGGGTCGCAGGTCACCGCCACGCGCGAGCACCGGACCTGAGCGATGGGCATCCTCACGCGGAACTGGCACCTCAAGCTGGGAGCGGTCTTCCTGGCGACGGTCCTCTACACCGGCCTCGTCTACTCCGGCTCGTTCACCGAGGCGTCCGTGGCCGGCATCCCGGTGACCCCCGTCAACCAGCCCGACCAGCCCCAGACGGTCCTGATGTCCCAGCTGCCGATCGTCGACGTGCAGTACCGGGTATCCCGCGATCGGGCCGATATCGTGACCGCCGACACCTTCGCCGCCACCGTCGACCTCTCGCAGTACGACCTCGAGCAGCCCGGCCAGCCGCAGTCGCTGCCCATCCAGGTGCGCTCGCTGGTGGACGGCGTGGACGTGCTCGAGTACGAGCCGTCGGTGGTGACCGTCCGGCTGGACGAGTTCGCGAGCCGCGAGGTCCCGGTGCGCGTCGACCTCGGGGACGTGCCCGACGGGCTCAGCGTGGGCACGCCCAGGGTGAGCCCCAGCCGCGTCAACATCCGCGGCCCATCGTCGGTGGTGAGCCGCATCGACCACGCCCGCGCCCGGATCCAGGTCGACCCATCGGGCATCGACTTCCTCGACACCCCGGTCGACCTCGAGCCGGTCGACGTCGACGGGCTGTTGGTCAGCGGCCGCATCGAGATCGACCCGCCCACGGTGAGCGTCAACGTGGACGTGCAGACCGTCCAGACCAACAAGACGGTGTCGGTGCGCCCGGATCTCCAGGGCACTCCCGCGGCCGGGTTCGCCGTCGCCGAGGTCGTGGTGGAGCCGTCGGTGCTCACCCTGCGCGGCGACCCGGACGACCTGCGCAGCGTCACCGAAGTGGTCACCGAGCCGCTCTCGGTCGACGGTGCCGATGGGGCCCTCACCTTCGACGCCGCCCTGGTCCTGCCCGACGGGGTTCGCCTGGTCGAGCCGGACGAGCCGACGGTGTCGGTCAGCGTCGGCGTCGTCCAGATCGCCTCCAGCCGCACGCTGGTGGTCGGCCTGGTCTGCCAGGGCGCCCCCGCCGGTTCCGCCTGCCTGCCGGGGGTGGAGCAGGTGTCGGTCACCCTCAGCGGGCCGATCGGCACCCTGGGCGCACTCGAGCCGGGCGACCTGACCCCCATCCTCGACGTGTCCGGGCTGGGGCCGGGCCAGCACGACGTGAGCCCGACGTTGGCGCTGCCGGAGGGCGTGTCGCTGCTGGCGATCTCGCCGGTGCAGGTGCCGGTCACGATCGTGCCGCCGGCGACGCCCAGCCCGTCGCCTGCACCGGCCTAGATGGGACGCCTGTTCGGGACCGACGGCATCCGCGGGGTTGCCAACCAGGATCTGACCCCGACCCTCGCCTACGACCTGGGGCGGGCGGTGGGGCACCTGCTCGACGGGGGCGGCCGGAGCGTGGTGATCGGCCAGGACACGCGACGCTCGGGTGACATGCTGGTCGCCGCGCTCTCGGCGGGGCTCACGTCCGTGGGCGCGGACGTGGTCCAGCTGGGCGTCGTCACCACGCCCTGCCTGGCCTACGTTGCGGCGCACGGCACCCACGCGGCCGGGATCATGGTCTCCGCCTCGCACAACCCCGCCGACGACAACGGGCTGAAGGTGATCTCCGGCGGCCGCAAGGTCGACGACGAGGTCGAGGAGCAGCTGGAGCGGCTCATCTTCCAGGCCGAGGCGCTGCCGGGTCGGACCAATGCGGAGGTGGGGCGGATCCGGCGCGACGAGAGCCAGGTCGGCGCCTACCGGGAGCACCTGCGGGATGCCGCCGAGGACGCGTTTCGCGGGATGCGGATCGCCATCGACTGCGCCAACGGGTCGGCCAGCGTCATCGCCCCGGACCTGTTCCGCGTCCTGGGCGCGGACGTGAAGGTGCTCTGCGCCGATCCGGACGGCACGAACATCAACCACGGCTGCGGCTCCACCGAGCCGGCGCTCCTGACGCGAGCCGTGACCGAGGGCCGGCTGGACCTGGGGCTCGCCTTCGACGGTGACGCGGATCGGCTGATCGCGGTCGACGAGACCGGCGAGCTCGTCGACGGCGACGCGATCATGGGCATCTGCGCCCTCCAGCGTCTCGCCGCCGGCACGCTGCGCAACAACATCCTGGTGGTGACCGTCATGAGCAACGGCGGGCTGGAGCGGGCGATTGGCGGTGCCGGTGGCCGCGTGATCCGAACCCCCGTGGGGGACCGCCAGGTGTACGACGCCATGGAGCGGGCCGACGCGGTGCTGGGCGGCGAGCAGTCGGGTCACATCATCTTCCGCGACCGCGCCACCACCGGCGACGGTCTGCTCACCGCGATCGAGCTCGTCCGCACCCTGCACGCCGCCGGAGGAGCGCCGCTCTCGGAGCTCGCCGCGCGCATTCCGAAGCTCCCACAGGTGGTGATAAACTCGGCCGTCCGCCACAAGGACCAGTGGCAGGTCGATCCGGACTTCACCACCGCGGTGAGCCGCGCCGTCGAACGCCTCACCGGTCGCGGGAGGATCCTGGTCCGTCCCAGCGGCACCGAGCCCAAGATCCGGATCATGGTGGAGGGCGAGGACCGGGACGAGATCGAGGCGGTTGCGCGCGAGCTGGCACAGCTGGCGCAAGAACGATTGAACTGACCAGGTCGACGGGAGGGCGCCATGTGCGGCATCGTGGGCTACGTCGGGCCGCGTGAGGCGGCTCCGATACTGATCGAGGGGCTGCGCCGCCTCGAGTACCGCGGCTACGACTCCGCCGGAATCGCCGTGCTGGCCGACGACCAGATCTTCGTCGAGAAGCGGGCCGGCAAGCTCACCAACCTCACCGAGCAGCTCAACGGCGGTGCGCCGAAGGGCGGCCTGGGCATCGGCCACACCCGCTGGGCGACCCACGGCCGCCCCAACGACACCAACGCCCACCCCCACACCGACTGCACCGGCAAGCTGGCGCTGATCCACAACGGCATCATCGAGAACTACCGTGCGCTGGGCGATCGGCTGCGCGCCGCTGGCCACCGCTTCCGCTCCGAGACGGATACCGAGGTGCTCGCGCACCTGATCGAGGAGCAGTACCGCGGCGACGTGGTGGAGGCGGTGCGCGGCGCGCTGGGGCAGGTCGAGGGAGCCTACGCCATCGGCGTCATGCACCGCGACCACCCCGACCAGATGGTCGGTGCGCGGATGAACGTGCCGCTGATCGTCGGGCTGGGTAAGGGCGAGGCCTTCCTGGCCAGCGACGTCCCGGCCATCCTCGAGCACACCAAGAGCGTGCTGATCCTGCACGAGGGCGACATCGCCGACATCGGCGCCGATGCGGTGCGGATCCTCGGGCTCGACGGCTCGACCGTCGACCGCGAGGTGACCACCATCAGCTGGAACATCGAGGCGGCCGAGAAGGGCGGCTTCCCGCACTTCACGCTCAAGGAGATCTACGAGCAGCCGCACGCGATCCAGGAGTCGCTGCGCGGCCGGGTGGCCGCCGACGGCTCGCTGAGCATGCCCGAGCTGGAGCCGATCGCCGAGCGGCTGAAGGGCATCGACCGCGTCTACCTGGTCGGCTGCGGGACGGCGCGCTACGCTGGGGAGCTCGGCGCCCAGCTGATCCAGCGCTGGACCGACCTGCCGGCGGCCAGCCAGATCGGGTCGGAGATGCGCTACTCGCCGCCCCCGATCGACGAGCGCACGCTGGTGATCAGCGTCACCCAGTCGGGCGAGACCGCCGACACGCTGGCCCCGCAGAAGCTCGCCTCCGAGTCGGGCGCGGTGATCGTGGCCGTGACCAACGTGGTCGGCAGCGCGGTGACGCGCGAGGCGGACGCGGTCTGCTACCTGCAGGCCGGTCCGGAGATCGCGGTGGCCAGCACGAAGGCCTTCGTGACTCAGATCATGGTGCTGTCGATGGTCGCCCTGCACCTGGCCTCGATCCGGGGGACGGTCACGCCGCACCAGCTGCGGACCTACGGTCTGGCGCTGCGGGCGCTCCCCGGGCAGGCGGCCGAGGCGCTCGAGCGCAGCCCGCAGATCAAGAAGCTCGCCCGCCGGGTGGCCGGCGTGCGGAGCATCCTCTTCATCGGCCGCGCCCTCGGCTACCCGGTGGCGCTGGAGGGAGCGCTGAAGCTCAAGGAGCTCAGCTACGTCCACGCCGAGGGTTACGCCGCCGGCGAGCTCAAGCACGGGCCGATCGCCCTGCTCGACCCGGAGACCCCGCTTGTGGCCGTGGCGACGCAGGGAGCGACGTACGAGAAGGTGGTCAGCAACGTGGCCGAGGCGCGCGCGCGTCAGGCGCCCGTGATCGCGGTGGCGTCCGACGGCGACGAGCAGATCGGCCGCTACGCCCAGGACGTGCTGTACGTGCCCGAGACGCTCGAGGAGACCGCGCCGGTGCTGGCCGTGCTCCCGCTCCAGCTGCTCGCCTACGAGGTCGCGGTGGCCCGCGGGACCGACGTCGACCAGCCGAGGAACCTCGCCAAGTCGGTCACGGTCGAGTAGGGTGCGCGACCCGAGCGGATGCGCGGCCCGTTCGGGGCCGATGGCATGACGCGTCACGAGATCGGGATCGACGTCTGCGACCTCGACCGCATCGACTCGGTCCTGTCGCGGTTCCCGGAGCGCTTCCGATCCCGGGTGCTGACCGACGACGAGGACCGCTACTGCCGGGGACGGCCCGAGCGCATCGGCGGACGCTGGGCGGCCAAGGAGGCCGTGAGCAAGGTGCTCGGCCTTGGGGTGCGGGGCGTCGGCTGGCGGGAGATCGAGATCCTGCCGAACCGTGCCGGGCAGCCGCAGGTTCGCCTCCACGCACGGGCGGCGGCGCGCGCCGCCGCCATCGGCCTGGCGGATGTCACCGTCTCGATCTCGCACGAGCGTCGGGTGGCGGTCGCCGTGGCGGTCGCGCACCGCGCGGACGGGCCGTAGACTCGCCGAGTGGCAGTGGCTTCCATCGGGGCGGGCTGGATCTCAGAGCGGCTTCCCCCGCGCCATCCCCGCGCCCACAAGGGGACCTTCGGCCGGCTGCTGGTGGTCGCCGGCTCCCTCGAGTACGCCGGGGCGGCGCTGCTGGTGGGCTGGGGCGCCGCCCGCAGCGGCGCCGGGCTGGTCTGCCTGGCGACCCCCGAGTCGGTGGGGCTGCGCCTGCTGGGCCTCGTCCCCGAGCTGACCAGCCTGCTGCTGCCGGAGGAGGCGCCCGGCCTCGCCTCGCCGGTCGGCTGGCGCCGCCTCACCTCCGAGGCGGCCCGCTACGACGCCCTGGTGGTCGGCCCGGGCCTGGGCCGGCAGCCGGGAGTCTCGCGCCGGACGCGCGCCCTGCTCACCGACCTCGAGCTTCCCACCGTCGCCGATGCGGACGCGCTGAACGCCCTGGCCGAGACCGACGGGTGGTGGCGTCGCATCCGGGGTGAGGTGGTGCTGACCCCGCACCCGGTCGAGTTCGCCCGCCTGGCCGGCCTGGACGAGCCGCTCCCGGACGGCGACGAGGCGCGGACCGAGGCCGCCAGGAACGCGGCGCTGCGCTGGGGCCAGGTCGTGGTGCTGAAGGGGGCCTGCACGGTGATCGCCTCGCCCGACGGTGAGGTGCTCCGCTCGGAGGTGGCGACCCCGGCGCTCGCCACGGCGGGGAGCGGGGACGTGCTGGCCGGGGCGATCGGCGCGTTCCTGGCCGCGGGCCTGGAGCCGCTCGCGGCCGCCGCCTGCGCGGTCGCCGCGCACGGCCGGGCAGGGCAGCTCGCGGAGCGCCGCATCGGCCGCAGCGGGGCGATTGCCCGCGACGTCGCCAACCTGCTGCCCGAGGCGCTGGAGCAGCTGCGCGACGGGCGGGGGATCGACCAGTGAGCTCCACCACGACGGGACCGGCCGTGGGCAGCGCGCACCGGGCGTGGATCGAGATCGATCACACCGCGCTCCGAGAGAACCTGGCGGCCATCCGGCGCGCCGCTCCCGGCCAGCAGGTGATCGGAGTGGTCAAGGCGAACGCGTACGGGCACGGTGACATACCCGCGGCGCGGACGCTGCTGGAGGCGGGCACCGAGCGCCTGGCGGTGGCGACGCTGGACGAGGCGCTCCGGCTGCGCGCGGCCGGCATCGGCGGACCGATCCTCCTGCTCTTCGGAATCGGCGACGCGGAGGCGGACCGGGCGGTGGCGCACGACCTCGAGGCGACGGTGTACGGCGAGCGCGGGATCGAGGCGCTGGAGCGCGCCGCCGCCCAGGGCGGCCGGCGCGCATCGGTCCAGCTGAAGGTGGACACCGGGCTGGGACGCCAGGGGATCGAGCCGCAGGCGGCGGCCGGCCTGGCGGCGCGCATCGCCGGCAGCCGGCACCTGCGCCTGGTCGGGACGTACAGCCACCTCGCCGTGCCCGGCGAGGACGACGGCTACACCGAGAGCCAGCTGCTGGCACTGGCGCGCGTGGTCGACGCGCTCCGCTCGGCGGGCGTCGACCCGGGCCTGGTGCACGTGGCCGCCACCGGCGGGCTGCTGTGCGGCGCGGCCGGGGTCGGCGACGCGGTGCGGCCCGGCCTGGCGCTGTACGGGATGCTGCCCCCCTGGGCGTCGCGAGAACAGCTGCCGGTCCAGCCGGTACTGTCCCTCCACGCGCTGCCGCTGCGGATCTTCGACCTCGCCGCGGGTGCGGGGATCGGCTACGGGCTCCGCTTCCGGGCCGAGCGGCCCAGCCGCATCGCGACGCTGCCGATCGGCTACGGCGACGGCTGGCCGCGGGTGCACGCCAACAACGGCTACGTGCTCGTGCGGGGCAGGCGCGCGCCGGTGGTGGGGACGGTCTCGATGGACGCCATCACCGTCGACGTCACCGAGATCGATGGGGTAACCTACGGCGACGAGTTCCTCCTGATCGGCGAGCAGGGCGGGGACCGGATCAGCGCCGACGAGGTCGCCGCCGAGCGTCGAACGATCAACTACGAGGTCACCACCGCGCTGCGAGGGCGCCTGCCGCGGATCCACCGTCCGGCCGGCGCCTGACCCCCAACCACCAGCGAGCCGAGCCGATGCCACTTCCGTTCGAGATCGACGTCTGGCAGGGGGAGATCGCCGAGCTGGAGGTCGACGCGATCGTGATCCCCGCCGTGGAGAGCCTTTTCATGACCGGGCGCGTCGCTGCGTCGGTCAAGCGCCACGCGGGCGAGGAGGTCGAGCGCGATGCGGTCGGCCAGGGACCGATCGGTCCCGGTGACGCGGTCGCCACTCACGGCGGGTCGCTCGCGGCGCGTTGGATCATCCACGCCGTGGCGGTCGGGCACGACCTGCGGACCGACCCCGCCCAGGTGCGGCGGGCCACCCGCCGGTCGCTGGAGCTGGCCCGGTCGCTGACGGCGCGCACTCTCGCCATCTCGCCGCTCGCGTCGGACCGCGGCTCCCTGGCGGCGGTCGACTCTGCCGACCTGCTGCTGGGCGAGCTCGACGAGCTGCCGCAGGGCGTCTTCGAGCGGGTGGTGATCGCCGTCGCCAGCCCCGCCGACTTCGTGGAGTTCGCCTCGGCCCTCGAGCGATCCCGGGCCGTCGCCGGATGACGGCGCCGGGCCGAGGAGAGCCACGGCCGTCGCCCGAGGCGCGCCGCGTCGACGGCGCAGCGCTCGCCGCCGCCCTCCGGCGGCGCGGCCTGGGCGGTGCCGCCCGGCTGCTGGTCGAGGCGCACCGGCCGTACCTGCCGCTCGCGGGCGACGCCGCCACCTTCCTGCGCCCGATCCTGCGGATCCTGCCCGGCCGTCGGAATGCCCTCGGTGAGGAGGGCCTCGGCGACGCCGTCGACCGCTTCCTGGAGCAGCTCGAGGGACCCGAGGCTCGGACCGACGTGGAATGCCAGACCTCGGAGCGCTGATCGGACGGCTGGTCGAGCTGCTCGGCGAGGTCATCTCGTCCTCGTCGCTGCGGCTCGGCATCGGTCAAACCCTCGCCGTCCTGCTCGTCCTGCTGGTGCTGCTCTACCTGGTCGCACGGCCGGCGGTGCGGTGGGAGGGGAGGAACCTCGGTCGGCTGGCCTCGATCGGACGCTCGATGGCCCTCGCCGCCGAGGCCGGGTCGACCGCCGCGATCTCGCTGGGCACGGCCGGCATCGCGCGCAGCGTGGCGGCCGTCGACCGCATCCAGACGCTGGCCGCGATGCCGATCCTGGCCCACGTTGCGCGGGGTGCCGCCCGCAGCGGCGTCCCGCTCGAGGTCTCGACCAACGACCCGGTCGCCGCCTTCGTGGCGACCGGCATCGTTGACGCCGCGCACGCCGAGACGGCCACCGGGGAGCGGGCCACCCGATCCCGCGTCGTGTACGTCGGTGAGGGGCGCTCCGTTCCCGCCGCTCGGGCCCTTGCCCAGGGAGGGCGGACGGGGGCGGCGCTGGTCGCGGGCGGGCTGTCCGAGGAGGCGCTGCTGCTGCTGGACGGGATGGCGGAGGGATCGACCTCCACCACGTTCGGCACGGCCAGCGTGGCGCAGACCTCGACCGTCCTGCTCGAGGGCGAGGCGACCCTGATCGGCCCGGAGCTGTTCCAGGCCTCGGCCGACATCCGTCCGACGCCCAACGAGCGGGCGGCGACCCTGGCCATGGACCGGCTGGTGTGGGTCGCGCTGGCGGTGCTGGTGGTGGCTGCGCTGCTCGTCCTGCTTGGTCTGGAAGACCCGGTCCCGGCCCTGATCGGCGGCTGACATGCGTCGCACGCTGCCGGCCGCAGTAATCGTGGTCACCGGCCTGATCCTGCTGGCCGACCTGCTGCTCGCCAACCCCGGCCTCGACCGGCTCGCCGGGTGGGTGACCGAGCTGCTGGTGGTGCTCGCGGCGGGGGCGGCCCTGCTGGGCGGGATTGCCCTGGCGGTCCGTCACGGCACCGATATCCGTGCGCGACGCGGTGATCGCGCGGGATCGATCGCCGTGCTGGCCGGGATGGCGCTGGTCATCGTGCTGGGGCTCTTCCCCGGCTCGACCGGGGTCGACGAGCCGGTGATCCGCTGGTTGGTCGGAGCCCTGGTCTTCCCGCTGGTGAGCACCCTGTTCGCGCTCGTCTTCCTGTTCCTGCTGGCCGCCGCGCGGCGCGGTGCCACGCTGCGCTCGCCCGAGACGCGGGTGATGCTCCTCTCGGCCGCGCTGGTGGTCGTGCTGCTCCTCCCGCTGGACGGAGCCGCGGGCGACTGGATCACCGAGGCGGCCGGGTGGACGCTGGCGGTGCCGATCCTGGGTGTCTTCCGCGGTCTGCTGATCGCGGTGGGGGTGGCCACCGCCGTGGTGGCGGCCAGGCTGCTGCTGGGGGTCGACGGCGCCGATGAGTGATCGTCCACCCCCGCCGCGCCGCCTGCGCGGGGTCGCCGCCCGGGTGGTGCCGGCGGCGCGCGAGCGGATCCAGGGCCGCTTCGGCCCGCTCGCGCTGCTGCTCGCGCTGGCCGTTGCGCTGGTGGTGCCGCCCGACCTGCTGCCGCTCAGCGCGGCCCCGGCCGACTCGGCGGCGGTGGAGGAATACCGCGGGCTGCTGGCTCAGCTGCCCGCCGACCCGATCGTGGTGATCGGCTTCGATCCCGACCTGGCGACCTACGGCGAGATCCGGTCGGGGGTGCGGGCGGCGCTCGACGACCTGCTCGCCGGCGGCGCGGCGCTCGGATTCGTCAGCTTCACCCCCGAGGGTCGGGCCCTCGCGGTGGCGGAGATGGCCCGGCTCGCCCGCGCCGGCTTCCGCGCCCGGCTCCTCGACCTGGGGTTCGTGGCCGGCGCCGAGGCGGGAGCGGTGCAGAGCGTGCGACAGGTGGTGCCGCCGGGCCTCGAGGGGCCCATCGCGGCGAGCCTGCGCAGCCGCGGAGGCGGCCTGGGCGCCTTCGACGCGGGGCTGGTGGTGGGGGGGATGGACATCTCGCCGCGGGTGTGGGTCGAGCAGATCCTCCCGCGAGTCGACGAGCTGCCGCTGGTCGCCATCGCGCCGACCATGCTGTGGCCCGAGCTGGCGCCGTACCGGGCCACCGGTCAGCTCGACGCACTGGTCGGCACCGTGCGCGACTCCGCGGCGCTGGCCGCGGCCGCGCGCCCGGCGGCCGACGCCCCGGTGCCGAGCGCGCTCGCCCTCCTGATCGGCGCGCTGGCGGCGCTGGCGGTGCTGGTGCGCACGGCCCTGGGCGGGCTGGGGCGGTCGCCGCGGGGCGCCACCGACGACGAGACCGCGGAGTGAGCGGCCTGTTTCCCGCCGGGCCGGCGGATCCGCTCGGGACGTGGGTGGCCGCGGCGGTGACGCTGGTCGTCCTCGCGGCGGGCCTCGGTGAGCGGCGGCTGTTCGGGGTCGCCCAGCATCTGCTCGCCGGCCTCCTCACCGGCCTGCTGGTGGTGCTGGCCGTGCGGGAGGTGATCGTGCCGCGGGTGGTGCTGGGCCTGGCCGACCAGCCGCTGCGCGGGGAGCTCTGGATCGCCGCCGTGCTGCTCGTCGCGCTCGTCGCCGCGCCGTTCCTCCCCAGGCGCGTGGCGGCCGTGCCGGTCGCGGTCCTGGTGGCCGGCACCGCGGTCTTCGCGCTCGCCGGCGCTGTCTCCGGCACGCTCGTCCCGCAGCTCGCCGGCGCGGCGGGTGCCCTCGACGAGGCCCCCGCCACTGCGGCCGGCGCCGCGGTGGCGCTGGTGCTCACCGTCATGGTGCTGATCGGCTTCCTCCACGGCGCGCCGCGCAGCCGTGCCGGCGGCGCGATCGCCTCTGCTGGCCGCTGGGTCCTGCTGGTGGGGGTCGGGGCGTTCCTCGGCTTCCTGGTCGTCAGCCGGCTGGCCCTGCTGGTGGACCGGCTGGCGTTCCTGGTCGTCGACTGGCTGGGAATCGGGCGATGATGGCGGGGATGCACGGCCCGGACGTCATCTCCGAGGCGACGCTGCTGGTCGACATCGGCTCGGCCCTGACCAAGGGCGTGCTGGTGGGACGCGTCCGCGGGCGCTGGCGGATCGTGGCGGCGGTCACGCAGCCGACGGCGTGGGGAGACGAGCGGATGCGGGTCCAGCTGGCGGCCCGGCTCCAGCGGGGCGCGGATCGACGCCTGGCCGAGCGCCTGGAGCGGATCGTGGCCGACGCGCCGGTGATCGAGTGCCACACACCGCCGCGTGCGGGACGGCTGGTGCTGGCCGCGGTGTCGAGCGAGGTTTCGGCGCCGGCCGCCCGGCAGGCCGCGGAGTCGGCCGGCTGGGTGGTGGTCGAGGAGGCGACGATCGACGATGGGCGCACGCTCGGCGAGCGGCTGGCAGCGCTCCAGGAGGCGGAGGTCGATGCCTGGCTGCTGGCCGGCGGCTTCGACGACACGCGTGCCGAGCAGGCGATGGAGATGGCCGCCCTGGTGGCAGCGGCGCGCGGCGCGGGGAGGGGCCCGGTGACATGGGCCGGATCCGCCAGGCTGCGGGAGGCGGTCGAGGGCCTCTTCGAGCCGGGTGCCGTCACCGCCGTCGCGAACCCGCGCCCGTCCCCCGAGGCCGTCGAGCCCGCCCCGCTGCGGTCCCACCTCGAGGCGCTGCTCCAGCGTACCGTAGAGCCGGGGAGCACCCTGCACCTGGCACCCGTTGCCTTCCGCCGGGCGCTGGGCGAGCTGGGCCGGTCGTCGGGGCTCCGACTGCTGGGCGTGGACATCGGCGCCCGCTACGCGACCCTCACCCGGGCCGATCCCAACGGGGAGGCCGAGAGCCGGGTCTTCGCCGCCGGCGGGCTGACGGGCCCGAGCCTGACCGAGTCCGGGTCGGCCACGCGCCTCTCA
Organism: uncultured Steroidobacteraceae bacterium; assembly: GCA_964469325.1. GTDB lineage: Bacteria > Chloroflexota > Limnocylindria > QHBO01 > QHBO01 > CAYXZN01. The sequence goes on along the minus strand of CAYXZN010000005.1, from coordinate 12,726 downwards.
CGCTCGCTCCCGTACGCCATCGACGAGCTGGTGGTGGCGGACGTGCTCCAGAATGTGCGGGCCCGCCCTGCCACCGTTCCGCAGACCGAGGACGAGCTCGCCATCGTCCAGGGGGCCGCCCGGCAGCAGCTCGCCCAGCTCGCCGCGCTGGACCCGCCGATGCTCGCCCCGGTCGACCTGATCGTGGGCAGCGGACGGACCATCGCCGGCGCCCCCAGCCCGGCACAGGCGCTCCAGATCCTCCTCGACGGGCTGCGCCCGATCGGGATCACCCAGCTGGCGATCGACGCCGCCGGTGCCCTGGCCCCGCTGGGCGCGCTGGACGACGGCGAGATCGGCGAGGGGATCGGCGTGCTGCGCGACGATCTGCTGGTCCCACTGGGAGCGGTGGTGGTGACGCGTGGCTCGCGGCCCGGGCAGCCGGCGATGCGGGCGCGCTTGCACCGTCCCGGCTGGCCCGAGGGGGATCCGGCGGAGGTGCGCTCCGGGAGCGTGGTCGTGCTGCCGCTGCCGCGCGGGTCGCACGCCGAGCTGGAGATCGAGCTGTCGGACGGGGTGACGCTCGGCGGCGACGAGCCCACGCGGCGGGTGCAGGCGCGCGTGACCGGTGGCGTGATCGGCCTCGTCCTCGACGGTCGGGACGTGCCGCTGCTGCTCCCGCGGCGGCGGGATGACCGGCGGGCGGTGCTCGCCGGCTGGCGGGAGGCGCTCACGCGCGAGGCGATGCGCGAGCCGAGGCCGGCCGGAGGCGAGGCGCGACCCGAGTCGGCGACCGGCGCGGAGCGGCGGGCCTCGTGATCGGCGCCGTGGTGCACCGCGTCCCGGTCCCGCGCGGGGCAGAGGTGAAGGTCCGGATCGGGGAGGAAGTGACGCCGGACCGGGTGCTGGCGACCAGGCGTCCTCCGCAACCCCCGATCTCGGTCCCGGTGTCGGCGCCGCTGCACGCGGAACCCTCGGCCGCCGGGGAGCTGCTGGTGGCGCGGCCGGGGGTCCGCATCGCAGCCGACGAGGTGCTCGCCCGTGACGGCGAGCGCGAGGTGCGCAGCCCGGTGACCGGGATCCTCGTCGCCTACTCGAAGATGGAGGGAGCGGCCGTGGTCGCCCCGCTCGGCGACGAGGAGCCGGTGCTCGCCCACGTCCACGGACGGGTGCTCCGCGTGGACGCCACCGCGGTCACCGTCCAGGTCCGGGCCGCGCGGCTGGCGGGAATCGAGGGCTCGGGCAGCGCGGTGCACGGCGAGCTGGTGGTCGCGGTCCACGAACCGGGCGAGGAGCTGCGCGCGGGGGCGATCGATGTCGGCGCCACCGGCAAGATCGTGGTCGGCGGCTCACGCGCATCGGCCGAGACCCTGACGCGGGCGAGGGCGATGGGCGTCTCGGGGATCGTGCTGGGCGGCATCCTCGACAAGGAGCTGCGCGACTTCAGCGCCATCCAGCTGCGCCGGCGGGAGATCGGCGGGGTCAGCGACCCCTTCTCGGTGCTGCTGGTGGAGGGGTTCGGCAAGGTCGGCCTCGACCCGCAGCTGTTCGCGTGGTTCCGGGCGCACCACGGGCGGACCGCGAGCCTGTTCGGCGACCAGCGAACGCTGTACGTCTACGACGCCAGCCCGCCGCCGCCGCGGCGCCCGCTGCCGGAGGTCGGCGCACGGGTCATTGCACACCGACGGCCGTTCCAGGGGCGCGGCGGAGTGCTGGTGGCGGTGCTCGACGACCTCCACGCCACGCCTTCGGGGATCGCGACCACCATGGCTTTGGTCCGCTTCGAGGACGGGCGGCTGGCGGCGGTCCCGCTCGCCAACCTGGAGGCGACCGGCGAGCCGCCGAGCGACGACGACGACCGAGGCTCGGGGCGAGCCGGCGACGCCTGAGGGCGGTCCGACACCCCCCGATGGGCTTCCTATACTCTGGTCATGGACCGGTCGCGCACGCCGACAACCGGGGATCCGCCGGCGGAGGAGGCGGTCGGAACCGCCATCAGCGGGAGCACCGGTGAGACCCTCCGATTCGGCCGACGCCTGGGCGCGGCGGCCCTCCCCGGCACCGTCATCGCCACCGTCGGCCCGCTCGGCGCCGGCAAGACGCAGCTCGCCAAGGGGGTGGCCGACGGGCTCGGCGTGCCGGGCGTCGTCAACAGCCCGACCTTCATCCTGATGAACGAGCACGCCGGACGGCTGCGCCTCTTCCACGTTGACGCCTACCGGCTGGAGGACCCCGAGGAGGCGCTTGCCGCCGGCCTGCTCGATGAGCGCCAGGGCGCGGGAGTGACGGTGATCGAGTGGGCGGACCGCCTGGACGGCTGGCTGCCGGCAGAGCGCCTCGACGTCATCATCGAGCCGGTCCCCGCGGTCGACGAAGCGTCCCGGGCGGGCGTCCAGGCGCCGCTCGAGGGCGCGGTGAGCGGCGAGGCGCCGCGCCGGCTGCGGTGGCGCGCCCATGGAGCGGCGCACGCGGCGCTGGCAGCCCTCCTGCGCGACGTCGCGCCCAGCACCGCGGTGGGGGAGGAGTCGTGATCGCCGCGATCGAGTCGGCCTCGACCGACCTGTCCGTGGCGCTCGCCGACGCGGAGGGTGGGGCGATCGACGTCGACGGCTGGACCAGCGGCGAGCGCCAGGGGGCGGACCTGCTGCCGAGGCTGCTCGCCCTGCTGGAGCGACGCCGTGACGCCTCGCTGCCCGACCTCAGCGCGGTCGGCGTCGGCTCCGGCCCCGGCTCGTTCACGGGGCTGCGGGTCGGGATGAGCGCCGCCAAGGGCCTGGCCTACGCGCTGCGGCTGCCGATCGTGGCCGTCCCCAGCCTCGAGGCCTGGCTGGCCGCCGATGCCGATGCCCTCGCCGCCCTGTCGCGTGCCGGGGCGCGTGAGGCCTACCTCCTCCTGCGCGGCGAGGCCGAGCCCCGCCTCGTCGACCGCGACCGTCTGCCGTCGGAGGCGAGGGACGCGCCGGTGGTCGCCCCGGCCGAGCTGGCTGCCGCCTTCGGTCTCGCGGGGGCGCGCCAACCCCTGCGTGCTGCCGCGGCCATCGCCCAGGCGGCCGCCTCTCGGCTCGCCGCCGGGTCCGGCGATGACCTCGCGACGCTCGAGCCGCGCTACCTGCGGCCGCCGCGCGGGCTGGAGCAGATTGGATCGGTGTCCGGGTGGCCGTGATCGCGCCCGTGGTCGTGGAGCCGATGCGGATCGACGACGTGGCGGCGGTGCACGCCATCGAGAAGGCCAGCTTCGCCACCCCCTGGCCGGAGCACGCGTTCGTCCGGGAGCTGCGCGAGAACCGGCTGGCGCACTACCTGGTCGCGCGGGCAGGGGCGAAGGTGGTCGGCTTCGCGGGCATCTGGCGCATGGTCGACGAGGCCCACATCACCACCTTCGGCGTCCACCCCGACTGGCGCCGCCGCGGCGTCGGTAGCCGGCTGCTGCTGGCGGCGGTAGACCTGGCCGACCGCCTCGGTGCGCGGCGTCTGACGCTCGAGGTGCGGGCCTCGAACCTCCCTGCCCAGTCCCTGTACGAGCGGTTCGGCTTCGAGGTGCGCGGGCGACGGCCCAGGTACTACACCGACGACGGTGAGGACGCGCTGGTGATGACGACGCCCGACCTCTCCTCCCCGACCCAGGCCGCCCTGCTGCGCGAGCTCGCTAGCCGCCACGGGACCGACGACGGCCTGGCGGAGGGCGGGAGGTGACCGGGCCGCGCATCCTGGCCATCGAGACCAGCTGCGACGAGACCGGAGTGGCGGTGATCGTCGGCGGGCGCCGGATCGAGGCCAACGAGGTGGCCAGCCAGATCGCGCTGCACGCCGCGACCGGCGGGATCGTGCCGGAGGTGGCCGCCCGCCAGCAGCTGCGCTGGATCGTGCCGACCCTCGACGCGGCGCTGGCGGGGGCGGGGGCCGGCTGGGACGAGCTCGACGGGGTGGCGGTCACCTACGGGCCGGGGCTGATCGGCTCGCTGCTGGTCGGCGTGAACGTGGCCAGGGCGCTGGCGGCGGCGCACGCGCTGCCGCTGGTGGGGGTGAACCACATCGAGGGCCACATCTACGCCAACTGGCTGGTGGAGGGCGGTGCGGACGAGCCGATGCCGCCGGAGCCGCCCTTTCCGCTGCTCTGCCTGGTGGTCTCCGGCGGCCACACCCAGCTGATCCTGATGCACGGGCACGGACGCTACGAGCTGCTCGGCCAGACGGTCGACGATGCTGCCGGGGAGGCGTTCGACAAGGTCGGCCGGCTGCTGGGGCTGCCGTATCCCGGTGGCCCGGCGATCAGCCGCGCGGCGGAGGGAGCTGCCGCGGCGACACGTTTCCCACGGGCGCGCACGGCGGGTCGCTTCGACTTCAGCTTCTCGGGGCTCAAGACCGCGGTGCTGCGCGAGGTGGCCGGCTACCGCGACCGCGGCGAGGCGATCCCGGTGGATGGGCTGGCGGCGGCGTTCGAGGAGGCGGTGGTCGACGCGCTGGCAACCAAGACGGTGCAGGCGGCCGAGGAGCGCGGCGTGGCGGCGGTGGCGCTGGGCGGAGGGGTGGCCGCCAACACGCGGCTGCGCCGCGAGCTGCGTGAGCGCACGGCCGGGCTGCCACTGCTGATCCCGCCGCCGGCGTGGTGCACGGACAACGGCGCCATGATCGGCGCCGCGGGCGGCTACCGATTCGTCGCCGGGGACCGCGCCGACGAGCGCCTGGAGGCGATCCCGTCGCTCGCGCTGCCCTGGCTCGACGTCGCCCGGGTGGCCGATGCCGGCTGACGTCCCGGACCACCCGGCCCTCGCAGAGGAGCGGCTGACGCCTCCCACCCTCGGCCAGCTGCGGCGGCTGCTCGGCGCAGAGCGGCTGCGCCCGGCCAGGGCGCTCAGCCAGAACTTCCTGACCGATGCGGCGACCCTGGACGCGATCGTGGAGGCGGCCGAGCTGGAGCCGGGCGACCGCGTGCTGGAGATCGGCCCCGGGCTGGGGGTGCTCACGCGGCGGCTGCTGGTGGCCGGCTGCGAGGTGCTGGCGGTGGAGCTCGACCGCCGGCTGGCCGCCTACCTGCGTCGCGAGCTGGCCGACCTGCCGCGCTTCGAGCTGGTGGAGGCCGATGCGCTCGACCTCCATCCCCGGGAGGTCTTCCCCGGCCAGCGCTTCAAGCTGGTGGCCAACATCCCGTACCACATCACCAGCCCGCTCCTGCACCGCTTCCTGGAGGGGAAGCGGCCGCCGGACCTCACGGTGCTGCTGGTCCAGCTCGAGGTGGCCCAGCGGATCGCGGCGCCGCCGGGGCAGATGAGCTACCTGTCGGTCTTCGCCCAGAACGTGGCCGGCGCCGAGGTCGTGACGCGCGTGCCGGCCGCCGCCTTCGAGCCGGAGCCGGAGGTGGACTCAGCGGTGCTCCGCCTCCGCGCACGGCCCGAGCCGCCGGTGCCGCCCGGCGAGCTCCGCGAGCCGTTCTACCGCGTGGTGCAGGCGGGCTTCCGCCAGCGGCGCAAACAGCTCCACAACGCCCTCGCCCGCGAGCTGCGCCTGCCTCGCGCGACGCTCGACGAGGCGTACCGCGGCTGCGGGATCGAGCCGGATCGGCGGGCGCAGACGCTGCGCGTGGAGGAGTGGGCGTGCCTCGCCGGTCGGCTGTCGGCGGTCCTCGTCGAGTGATCCGCGAGGGGCGAGGTCTCCCCCACGGGCAGGCGGTGGCGCTCGCGGCGCCGGCCAAGCTCAACCTGTCCCTGGCGGTGCTCGGCCGCCGGGCGGACGGCTACCACGAGCTGGCCGGCGTGATGGTGCTGCTGGATCTGGCCGATCGGCTGCTGGTCGTGCCGGGCTGCTCGGGGATGCGGCTGGAGGGCCGCACCGAGGGGGTGCCGGTCGCGCCCGCCGACAACCTCGCCTGGCGCGGCCTGCAGGCCGGCATGGGCGGCGAGCCGCTGCTGAGCTGCCTGGAGGTCGAGAAGCGGATCCCGGCGGCAGCCGGACTGGGCGGCGGATCCTCCGACGCCGCCGCCGCCTGGCGGATCGGCCGTAGCCTGGCCACCCCGGGCGACGCTGCCGCGCCGGCAGCGGCTCCCGGCGTGCCACCCGCGGAGACCGGCAGGCTGCTGGAGCTGGGCGCCGACGTGCCGTTCTTCGCCGCCGCGACCCCGGCCGCCTACGTCAGCGGCGCTGGGGAGCGGGTGGAGCCGCTGCCTGCGCCGGTGCCCGCGCCGGAGGTGCTGCTGGTGCTGCCGCCGTTCCGCCTCGCCACCGCGGAGGTGTTCTCGTCCCTGCGCGAGGCGGAGTGGAGCCGGGAAGCCCCGCCGCGCGAGGTGCGTGCTGGGCCCAACGACCTGCTCGCCGCCGCGCGGCGGCTGCGACCCGAGCTCGACGCGGTGGTCGAGGCGGTGCGCGCCCGTGGGCTGGAGCCGCACCTCACCGGGAGCGGCCCGACCCTGTTCGCACTGAGCGACGATGCCGAACGGCTGACCGCCGCCGCCGGCGGCCTCGGCGAGCGAAGGCTGGAGACGATCCGCACCCGGCTGGCGGTGCGAGCGACTAGCATCGAGGCGATCGGGGAGCGGCGGAGCGACGCCGAGCCCGAGCCAGAGCAGGAGGTGCCATGACGCGCGACGTGGTGCAGACCGACGCGGCGCCGGCGGCGGTGGGCCCCTACAGCCAGGCGATCCGCGCCGGCGGCCTGGTGTTCGCCGCCGGCCAGGTGGGGGTCGACCCCGAGCGGAAGGAGCTGGTCGACGGGGTGGCCGCGCAGGCGGAGCGCGCCATCGCCAATGTGGAGGCGATCCTGGCCGCGGCCGGCAGCGGGCTCGACCGGGTGGTGAAGACGACCATCTTCCTCACCGACATCGGCGACTTCCAGGCGGTGAACGAGGTGTACGGGCGCGCGTTCGCCCAGCCGTACCCGGCCCGCTCCACGGTGGCGGTCGAGGCGCTGCCGCTCGGGGCGCTGGTGGAGATCGAGTGCGTGGCGCTGGCGTGACCGGCGCGGAGTCGAGTTGACGCTCGGAATCACCGACCCCTACCATCGCCGCCAGCCCGTGACCGAACCACACCAACAACCGTGGTAGCCCTGGCGGCCGTCATCCTGGCCGCTGGCCAGGGGACGCGCATGCGATCCCGGCTCCCCAAGGTCCTGCATCCCCTCGCCGGCAGGGCGATGATCGAGCACGTTCTCGACGCGCTGGCCGCAGCCGGCATCGAGCACCGGGTGGTGGTCACCGGCCACCACGGCGAGCAGGTGGAGGCGTTCCTGGGCGAACGCGTCGCCGCCGCCCGCCAGGAGCCCCAGCTCGGGACGGCGGACGCCGTCCGGGTCGGCCTGTCGCGGGTACCCGCCTCGGTCCGCCACCTCGTGGTGACGGTCGGCGATGCGCCCCTGCTGACGCCCGACCTGTTCCAGGCCCTGGTCCGCGAGCAGGCCGAGGGAGAGGCCACCATCGCGCTCCTCTCGGCCCGCGTCCCCGAACCGAGCGGCTACGGCCGCGTGGTCCGGGACGACCGGGGCGGGGCGACGGCGATCGTCGAGGAGCGTGACGCCGACGAGGCGACCCGCACCCTCGACGAGGTGAACGTCGGCACCTACTGCTTCGATGCCACCTGGCTGCGCGCCAACGTCGGCCAGGTGCCGGCCAGCGCATCGGGAGAGTTCTACCTGACCGACCTGGTCGAACTGGCCGCGGGCGCCGGGCGGAAGGTGAGCGTGGTCGAGGCGCCGCGGGCGGAGCTGACCATCGGCATCAACGACCGGGTGCAGCTGGCGACCGCCGAGCGGCTTCTGCGCCGCGCCGTGAACGAGCGCCACATGCGGGGCGGGGTGACCATCGTCGACCCCGAGCGGACGATCATCGACGCGGGCGTGGAGATCGGAGTCGACGTGCGGATCGAGCCGTGGAGCGTGCTGGAGGGCCGGACCGTGATCGGCGACCAGGCCCACATCGGTCCTTCCGCCCACCTGCGCGACAGCCGGATCGGGCCCCGCAGCCGGGTCTGGGCCAGCGTGGTCGAGGAGTCGACGGTTGCCGAGGACGTGCACATCGGCCCCTACAGCCACGTGCGGCCGGGCTGCGAGATCGGCGCCGGCTGCGAGATCGGCAACTTCGCCGAGCTGAAGAACGCGCGCCTCGGCGCCGGGGTCCGCCAGCACCACTTCAGCTACCTCGGCGACGCGGAGGTCGGCGACCGGGTGAACATCGGCGCCGGCACGGTGACTGCGAACTACGACGGGGTGGAGAAGCACCGCACCGTGATCGGCGAGGACGCCTTCATCGGCGTCGACACCATGCTGCGCGCGCCGGTGACCATCGGCCCCGGCGCGAAGACCGGGGCGGGCGCGGTGGTCACCCGCGACGTGCCCGCCGGCAAGACGGTGGTCGGGATGCCGGCGCGGCCGATCGAGCTTCGCCGCCGGACCCGCCCATCGGAGCCCGCCGACGAGGTCGGCACCGGCTCCGGACGGAACCCGCAATCGGGAGGCAACCCGAGCTCCTAGATGCCAGAAGGCAGCAGTACCGGCGGCGGCACCGGCGATCCGGTCCTCGACCTCGCCATTGTCGCCCTCCTCATCCTCGCCGGCGGCTTCTTCGCCGCCAGCGAGATCGCCCTGATCACCGTCAGACGACACCGGCTGGGCCAGCTCGTCGAAGAGGGGAACCGTTCGGCGCGCGTCGCGCAGCGGCTGGTCGAGGACCCGAGCCGGTTCCTCGCCACCATCCAGCTGGCGATCACCTTCATCGGCTTCCTGGCCGGCGCCATCGGCGCCGTCGCCTTCTCCGGCGGCCTCGCCGACCTCCTGCGCCCGCTGCTCGGCGAAGCGGCCGACTCGGTCGCCTTCGTCAGCATGACGCTGCTGATCGCGCTCACCTCGATCGTCATCAGCGAGCTGGTGCCCAAGACGCTGGCGCTCAACTACCCCGAGCGCCTGGCGCTGCTGGTGGCGCGGCCGATCGGCTGGCTGGACCGGATCCTGTCACCGCTGGTCTGGCTGGTCGCCTCGCTGAGCGGCGTCCTGGTGCGGCTGCTGGGCGGCCGTGAGCGGCCCCAGGCCGGCTACCTGTCGACCGAGGAGCTGAAGCTGCTGGTCGAGACCGGGTCGGAGCAGGGCGGGATCGAGGAAGACGAGAAGGAGATGATCCACGGGGTGATCGAGCTCGGGGACAAGAGCGTCCACGAGGTGATGGTGCCGCGGATCGGGATCAAGGCCGCGGACGTGGGCGCGCCAGTCGACGAGGTGCTGGACATGATCGTCCGCGCCGGCCACTCGCGGCTGCCGGTGTACGAGGGAGGCCTCGACAACATCATCGGCATCCTGTACGCCAAGGACCTGCTGCCGTACCTGAAGGGGAACGGCAAGCTGCGCTCGGAGATCAACATCCGCTCCCTGCTCCGCAAACCGGTCTACGTGCCGGAGTCCAAGCGGGTCGACGAGCTGCTGCACGAGATGCAGCAGGCCAAGCGACACATCGCGATCGTGGTCGACGAGTACGGCGGCACCGCGGGGCTGGTGACGATCGAGGACATCGTCGAGGAGATCGTGGGCGAGATCCAGGATGAGTACGACATCGAGGAGCCGTTGGCCGAGCCGATCTCGTCGGACGGCGAGATCGCCTACCGGCTGGACGGGCGGGTCAGCATGGACGACCTGCGCGACCTGTTCGACCTGGCCGATACCGAGGAGCCCGACGAGGAGGCGTACGACACCGTGGGCGGCTTCATCATCCACCGCTCCGGCCGCATCCCGCTGGTCGGCGAGCAGGTCCCCTTCCGCGACGTGACGCTGCGCGTCGAGTCCGCGGACTCGCGGCGGGTCGCCAAGGTGGTCGCCACGCGGCCGCGGCCGCCGGAGGCGGATGAGGAGGAGGGGGAGGAGGGCGAGGAGCGGGCCGCGTCCTGATTCGGGCTGGGCTGAGGGCACCCGCCTTCCAACCCTGCCGCTCACCACCCCGAGTGGTGAAATGCCGCGGGAAGGATTGCTCGTGCGGCCGGTCACCACCCCGAGTGGTGA
>CAYXZN010000005.1:0-2680 GCA_964469325.1 uncultured Steroidobacteraceae bacterium | reverse complement strand
GTGAAATGCCGCGGGAAGGATTGCTCGTGCGGCCGGTCACCACCCCGAGTGGTGACGAGCGAATCGCCCGGGCCGGAGTCAGGCGGCGATCACCGCCTCCACCACCGTCCGCAGCTGACGCCGCACCTCCTCGGAGAGCGGCATCCGCTCGATGTCGGCCAGGGCCAGGTCCCGGTGCCGCCGCGCCTCGCCCAGCGCGTACTCGCGCGCTCCGCAGCGCTCCAGGATCTCCAGCACCTCGCCCACCTGGCCCGCCGTGAGGGGTGAGTCATCGCTGCCGGCGGGGGATCGGCCGTCGGTCGAGCGCACCACGGGCCGGTAGATCTCGCGCAGCCGCTCGCGATCGCCGTCCGGTGCGTGGCTGAGCGCCCAGACCAGGGGCAGCGTCTTCTTGCGCTTCCGCACGTCGCCCGCCTCCGGCTTGCCGGAGGCATCGGCGCTCCAGAAGGTGCCCTTCACGTCATCGGCCATCTGGAAGGCCAGCCCCAGGTGGAAGCCGAAGCGGCGGTAGGCCTCGATCGTGTCGCGGTCGTCGGTGGCCAGGATGGCGCCGGACTGGATGGAGGCGCCGATGAGGGCCGCCGTCTTCTTGCCGATCATCTCCAGGTACTCCTCGACGCTCACGTCGAGACGCCGCTCGAAGCTGATGTCGAGGAACTGCCCCTCGCACAGCGCCAGGCAGGTGTCGTCGTAGACCCGCATCAGGTCGAGCACCTTGTGCTCGCTGAAGCCGTCGGCGAGGAGGCGGTAGAGGGCCAGCCGCGACAGGGCGAACAGGGCGTCGCCGGCGTTGATGGCCAGCGGCACGCCCCACAGCGCCCACAGGGTGGGGCGGTGGCGGCGCTCGCGGTCGGCGTCCTCGATGTCGTCGTGGACGAGGCTGAAGTTGTGTCCCAGCTCGACCGCCGCCGCCCCGGGCAGCGCCGCGTGGTAGTCCCCGGTCAGCGACCGGTAGGCGAGCAGCCCCAGCAGGGGGCGGATGCGCTTGCCGCGCGGCCCCTCGGGGGCGTCGAGGCCCAGGTGGTAGGCGAGCATCTCGTACAGCGGGCGGGCGTGGCCGTCGCGCTCGCTGAGCACCGACCGCATCTCCGACTCGATGTCCGCCAGCAGGTCGGTAAACTCGCTGCGGATGTCCACCTTCGAAGGGTACCCGACGCCATGAGCCCGCGGGCGCGCCTGTACAAGACCGAGGCGATCGTGCTGCGCAGCATGGACCTGGGCGAGGCGGACCGGGTGCTGACGGTGCTCACGCCGCGCTTCGGGAAGCTGAAGGTGGTCGCCAAGGGGATCCGCCGCCCGCGCTCGCGCATCGGCGGCGGGCTGGAGCCGTTCAGCGACACCCAGCTCGTCCTGGCGGTGGGCAAGACGTTCGACGTGGTCACCGGCACGCATCTCGAGGACGCGCACCTGCCGCTGCGCAACGACCTCCACTCGACCGCCGCCGCGTGGTACGTGGTCGAGCTGGCCGATCGCTTCTGCGAGGAGCGGGCCGATGCGCACGCCGCGTTCGTGCTGCTGGCCCAGGCGCTCAGCGCGCTCGACGCGCCGGCCGAGCTGGTCAGCCGCGCGGTGATCGCCCGATGGTTCGAACTGCACCTGCTCGACGCGATGGGCTTCCGGCCGCAGCTGGCGGTCTGCCTGGAGTGCGGCGGGGCGATCGAGCCGGAGGGGAACGCCTACTCGCCGGTCGCTGGCGGCGTGCTCGACGCGCAGTGCGCCCACGCCGCGCTGGGCGCTCGCCCCATCAGCGCGGACGCGTTGAAGGTGCTCCGCCACCTCCAGCGGTCCGAGCTCCCCGGCGTCCTGCGCCTCCGCCTGGCCGCTCCGCTCGCGCGCGAGGTCGAGCGCCTGCTGGCCGATGGCGTGGCGGTGATCCTGGAGCGCGACCTGAAGAGCCGCGACTTCCTCGACGAGGTGGCGTCGGCCGGCTCCGTGAGCTTCGGGCCACCCGGGTAGCGAACGGCCGCCGCGATCGTAGGCTGGCCACTCTGGGTAGCGAACGGCCGCCCGCGGGCGAGCTCGGACGCGACGTCGGGTAGACTCGGAGGCCGAGTCGAGCCCAGTCCAAGCGATAGCAGGAGCCCTGGCCGGACCGTGCCCGCGCCGAACATGGACGTCGTCGTCAGCCTCGCCAAGCGGCGCGGCTTCGTCTTCCCGTCCAGCGAGATCTACGGCGGGATCGGCGGTTTCTGGGACTACGGCCCGCTCGGCGTCGAGCTGAAGAACAACGTCAAGGCCGCCTGGTGGCGGAGCATGGTGACGCTCCGCGACGACATCGTCGGCCTCGACGCCTCGGTGATCATGAACCCCCGCGTCTGGGACGCGTCGGGCCACGTGGCCGGGTTCACCGACCCCATGGTCGACTGCCGGAGCTGCAAGTTCCGCTTCCGCGCGGACGACCTGAAGGGCCCGCCGAGCGAGATCGCCTGCCCGAACTGCGGACAGCGCGGCACCCTGACCGAGGCGCGCCGCTTCAACCTCATGTTCAGGACCCACGTCGGCCCGGTCGAGGACACCGCATCGGTCGCCTACCTGCGCCCCGAGACCGCACAGGGGATCTTCGTCAACTTCGACAACGTGGCGACCGCCATGCGCCGCAAGCTGCCGTTCGGGATCGCGCAGGTCGGCAAGAGCTTCCGCAACGAGATCACGCCGGGCAACTTCATCTTCCGCGACCGCG
>CAYXZN010000004.1:0-25827 GCA_964469325.1 uncultured Steroidobacteraceae bacterium | reverse complement strand
ATCTCGGTCCGCACCGGCTGCCGCCCGGGCGGCAGCTCGCGAAGCGTGCTGATCGACAGGTCGCCGTACACGGCCAGGGCGAGCGTGCGCGGGATCGGGGTGGCGGTCAGGGCCAGCAGGTGGGGCTCGCCCTCGGCCTTGGCCTGCAGCGCGGCCCGCTGGGCGACGCCGAACCGGTGCTGCTCGTCGACGACGGCGAGACCCAGGCGGGCGAAGCTGACCGCCTCGCTGATCACCGCGTGGGTGCCGATCACCACCCCCACCTCGCCCGCCTCCAGGGCGGCGTGGATGCGGCGCTTCTCGCGCACGGGCAGCCCGCCCGACAGGAACTCGACCCGCACCCCCATCGGCTCCAGCAGCGGTGCCAGGCTGTGGTGGTGCTGGCGGGCCAGGATCTCGGTCGGCGCCATCAGTGCCCCCTGGCGTCCCGCCCGGCAGGCGACCGCCAGCGCGACCGCGGCGACCGCGGTCTTGCCGCTGCCGACGTCGCCCTGGAGCAGCCGGCGCATCGGCCGATCGGTGGCCAGGTCGGCGACGATCTCGTCCACCGCCCGCTGCTGGTCGCCGGTCAGCACGAACGGCAGGGCGTCGACGATGCCGCGCAGCTCGTCCCCGTCGACACCGAGCGCCGGGGCCACCAGCCGTTCCCGGGAGGCCCGCGCCAGGGCCAGGGTGAGCTGGAGCGCCAGCAGCTCGTCGAACGCCAGCCGGTCGAGGGCCGGGCGCACGTCGCCGGTCTCCTCGGGGAAGTGCACGTTGCGCAGGGCGTCCGCCAGCGGCGGGAGCGCCCCGCGCTCCGTGGGCGACAGCGGGTCCGCCAGGGCGTGCAGTGCCCGCTCCAGAACGCGGGCCAGCAGCTCGCGCACGCGGCGCTGGGTGACGCCGCTGACCAGCGGATAGACCGGCACCACCCGGCCGGTGTGCACCGAGTCGCGGCCGACGGGGCTGAACTCGGGCGAGGTGAATTGCGGTCGCCAGCCGCGGATGGTCACCTTCCCGCTCACGATGAGTCGATCCCCCTCGCGGATCCGGCGCTCCACGAACCGGCGCCCGAACCAGATCGCCTCCGCGCTGCCGGTATCATCGGCCAGCTGTGCGACGACCCGCTGTGGACGGCGCCCGAATCCGGCCTCGACCTTCACCCCGGTGACCCGCACCTCGGCCGACTGCTTCTCGTCGGGCAGCAGCTCGCCCAGGGGCCGCAGCTCACTGAAGTCGTCGTAGCGGAAGGGGAGGTGGAAGAGCGCCTGGCGCGGCGTCTCGATCCCCAATCGACGGAGGGCGCCGATCCCTCGCCCGAGCTCCGGCATCGCCTTCGGCAGCGGCTCGTCCAGCTGGTCGGGTGCGAGCCGCCGGGCGGCCGTGGCGACGCTCACCCGGCCGCGATCGCCGGGGTGGCTCGTTGCATGGGCCGATCGTAGCGTGGTACGATCCTGCGCGCTCCGGCGCCGCCGACGGCGGGCCGGTTCCTTCATGCATGGAGACCTGACCGATGGCGCGTGAGTGCGACATCTGCGGCAAGAAGCCGATCACCGGGTTCAATCCCCAGTCGGTGGGGATGAACCGCAAGCGAGCCCTGCGTCGCTGGCTGCCGAACCTCCAGGCGCTCACCATCGAGCGCAAGGGGAAGATGGTCCGCGTCAAAGCCTGCTCGCAGTGCCGCCGCACCCTCCAGAAGGTCTGACCCGCTAGGCCAGGTCCCCGCTCGAGTCGAGCACGATCGTGAACGGACCGTCGTTCACCAGCTCGACCTCCATCGCCGCCCCGAAGCGTCCCGTCTCCACCCGCAGGCCGAGCTCGCGCAGCCGTGCCACGAAGCGCCCCACCATCGGCTCGGCGGCTTCCGGCGGCGCCGCGTCGGCGAAGCCCGGCCGACGACCGCGGCGCACGTCCGCCAGCAGGGTGAACTGGCTGACCACCAGCAGCGCCCCGCCGGCGGTGCTGGTATCGAGGTTGGTGCGCCCACCGGCGTCCTCGAAGTAGCGCAGCCCGGCGAGCTTGTCGGCCATCCGCTCCACGGTCTCGGCCGAGTCGTCCCTCGCCACCCCGGCCAGCACGACCGCTCCCGGGCCGATGCCGCCCAGCACCGCTCCTCCGCTGCGCACCTCGGCCCGCTTCACGCGCTGGACGACGAGGCGCATCGGTCTAGGAGTCGGCGTCGGCTGAGGCCGACGGGCTGGCCTCCGGTGGCGCCGATGGGGTGCTGGTCGGCGAGGGAGCGACGCTGGGCGCGGGAGCGGTGGTGGTCACGGACGCGTACTCCTCGCCGTCGCGTGGCGGGCCGAGCGCAGCGGTGGTGAAGATCCCCCGCGCGTTCCAGATCATCCATCCCTTGGCGTCGTTGTCGCTCAGCGCCCGCATCTCGGCCTGGACGTCCGCGGCGGTGTACGCCCGGAACTGGCCGTAGCCGAAGTCCTGGATCCAGGGGCGGATCTCCATCGTCAGTCCCTCGGCCTGGCGGTTCATGATCTGGAGCGTCCGGTCGATGATCTCGTAGGGGTGCTCGTTCGGGACCGCGAAGCCGAAGGTGAACGGGCCATAGTGGCTGGGGTAGACCATGGGGCAGAAGTAGTCGACGTACGGCATCATCACCTCCGGCCGCTGGCCGATCCCCTGGTCGTCCTGTGCGATGAAGCTGATCGGGAAGACGTCCGCCCCCAGGAAGGCGCGCCGCGCCTCGAACTCCTGGCTCACGGTGCGCATCACCCGTCGAATCGCCGGCAGACGGAACGACTGCGTGTTGGGCAGGTTGGTGTCGGCGGTGTCGTACGGGCCGTCGGAGTAGAAGCGGATGTAGTCGAGCTGCACCTCGTCGAAGCCCTTGTCGGCGAGGTCGGCGGCCACCGCCGCCACGTACTCGGCCACGCCGGGGTTGTACGGGTCGAGCCAGATGCCCCCGCCGAAGTCGGTCCACGGGCCGCCGGTCCGGGCGTTCTGCACCGCCAGCTCCGGCCGCGCGCGGCCGAGGGTGTTGTCCTTCATCACCACCATCCGGGCGATGGTGTAGATGCCGCGCTCGCGCAGCATCGGCAGCAGCTCCTCGAGCTCGAAGACCGGGTTCTCCATCTGGGCGCCGAGCTCGACCGCCACCTCCAGGTCGGTCGGGTAGTAGAGCCAGCCGCCGGTCTCCTTGACGTCGATGACCAGCGCGTTCGCCTCGGTACGGTCGATCAGCGCCAGCAGGTCGTCGAAACGCCCGCTCTCGAAGACGTTCGCCGGGGCGTACAGCGCGCGCGCCTCGAACGGCGGCAGGACGACGTGCTTCTCCATCTCGTCGTCGATCTCGATCTCGCCGAGCCGATACCCGGGCACCTTGTAGATCAGGACGCCCTGCTCGGGCACCCCCGCCAGCCGGTACGCGCCGTCGGCGCCGGTCCGCGCGAGTGTCGCGGAGCCCTCGACGAAGACCCGCACCCCCTCGATCGGGCTGCCGTCGGGAGCGGTGACCGTGCCGTGCACCACGTTGGAGCGCAGCTCGATGACCAGCTCGCCCTCGGCCGGGACCTCGCCCTCGCCGGGATCGAACCCCTCCGCGCGGGCCTCGACGTCGGTGCCGCGCATGGCGGTGATGGTCGTCTCGCCGCCAGGCCCGGTCGTCGCCTCGTCGCGCCCGAACTCCAGCACCGCCCCGTCCACCGGCTCCCCGGTGCCGCGGTCCACGACGCGAACCGCCAGCTCCCGCGGCTGCTCGGGCGTCGGCTCGGGGGTCGGCACGAACGGCAGCGGCGTCTCCTCGCCGCAGGCGGCGAGCAGCAGCGCGACCCCGATGACGGCGGAGACGGTGGCGATACGGTTCAGGGCTGGCTCCTCCCGGGATGCGGGTCCTTGGTCTGCTCAGTCGCCGATGGTCGCGGCTGCGCCGGCGCTGGCCTGCTCCCGCAGGGCGTCGACCACCAGCGCGAGGTCGCCCTCGTTACGGTACAGCGCGCTGCCGGCGACCATCACCTCTCCGCCGGCGGCGAAGGCGGAGCCGATGGTATCGAGGCTGACGCCGCCGTCGACCCCGATCGGCACGCCGAGCCCACGCCGCTCGATCTCCGCCGCGAGGACGCTCATCTTCGGCAGCACCTCGGAGATGAAGGCCTGCCCCCCGAAGCCGGGGTGGACGGTCATCACCAGCAGCAGGTCGATCCGATCCAGGTACGGCAGCACCGCATCGGCCGGGGTCTCCGGGTTGAGGGCGATCCCGGGCTGGCGGCCAGCCTCCCGGATGGCGTCGATCACGCGGGCCGGGTCGTCATCGGCCTCGACGTGGAAGACGATCAGGTCGCTGCCGGCCTGCGCGAACTCGTCGACGTAGCGGAGCGGCTGGCTGATCATCAGGTGGCTGTGGTACGGGAGCCGGCTGTGGGGCCGGAGCGCCTCGACCACCACCGGGCCCATGGTGATGTTGTCCACGAAGTGCCCGTCCATCACGTCCAGGTGGATGGAGTCGACCCCGCCCTGGTCAGCGCGGGCCACCTCCTCGCCGAGGCGGGCGAAATCGGCGTTCAGGACGCTGGCGCTGATCTGCGGGCGACGGCTCACGTCCCCGCTCCCACCAGGGCGGGACGCTCTCCTGGGCCCACCACCCGGTCGCGGATGGCGCTGCGCGCCAGCTGGGCGTGCAGCTGGCCGCAGGCCGCGTCGATCTCCCGCCCGCGCGTGTCGCGGATCGTCACCGGCACCCCGCGGCCGCGGAGCGCCGATGCGAAGGACCGCACCTGCCGCTCCGGCGAGCCGCTCCAGCGCGAGCCCGGCGTCGGGTTCAGCGGGATCAGGTTGACGTGGCTGAGCCAGCCGCGGGCGAGCGAGGCCAGGCGCTCCGCCTGCCCGATCGAGTCGTTGATCCCGTCGATCAGCACGTACTCGAGGCTGACCCGTCGACCGGTCCGCTCGGCGAAGCGGCGCCCGGCGGCGAGCAAAGCGGCGAGCTTCCACTTCCGGTTCAGCGGCACCAGCTCGTCGCGCAGCTCGTCGTCGGGCGCATGGAGGCTGATGGCGAGGTTAACCTGGGGCAGCTCGTCGACCATGCGGTCGATGCCCGGCACCACCCCGGAGGTGCTGACGGTGATGTGGCGCGCGCCGATGCCGAGGCGAGCCCGGTCGTTCAGCAGGCGCACCGCCTCGAAGACCCGGTCCGCGTTGGCGAGCGGCTCGCCCATCCCCATGAACACCACGTTGTAGTGGCCGTCGCCACGCCCGGGCGCCCAGCTCGCGCCCAGCGCCTGCCACGGTGCGCGGTGCCAGTGCAGCACCTGGTCAACGATCTCGCCCGCCGTCAGCTGCCGACCGAACCCGGCCTGCCCGGTGGCGCAGAACGGGCAGCCGACCGCGCAGCCCGCCTGCGACGAGATGCAGATGGTGGTCCGCTGGCGGGCGCGGCCCCGCGGCGGGGTGCGCATCAGCACCGACTCGACGCGCTGCCCGTCGGACAGCTGGTGGACCGCCTTGGCGGTCAGCCCGTTGTCCGCGAGCAGAACGTGGCTGGCGGCGATGGTGGAGAGCCGAAAGGACCGCGCCAGCTCGTCGCGCAGCGCGAGCGGCAGATCGGTCAGGTCCTCGAACCGCTCCACCTGCGAGCGGTGGACGCCGGCCAGCACCTGGCGCGCCCGGAACGCCGGCTCGCCGCGGGCGGTGAGCCACGCGGCGAGGGTCTCGAGCGGCGTCTCGCTGATCGCCGGGAGGGACCCGGCGCGCGGGAGCTCAGTCACGCCGTCCCATCAGCAGCATCAGGTAGTAGAGGAACGTCAGCAGCGCGGTCAGCGCGGCGGCGACGTACGTCCAGGCCGCGGCCTTCAGCACCTCCCGCGCTCCCTGCTGCCCCTGTCCCACCATGCCCAGGCTCGAGACGAAGGCCAGCGCGCGACCGGATGCGCCGATCTCGACCGGCAGGGTGACGAAGGTGAAGATCACCGCCGCGCCGAACGCGATCAGGCCCAGCCAGGCGAGCTGGAGCAGGTTCAGCAGCAGGCCGCCGATGATCAGCCACGGCGCGATCCCCGAGCCGAACTGGACGACCGGCACGATCGTCTGCCGGACGGTCATCCAGGCGTCGCCCTCCCGGTCCTGGAGAGCGTGCCCGACCTCGTGCGCGATCACGGCCGCGGCCGCCACCGACAGGCGCCCGCTTCCGTCGCTCCGGAAGCTGAGCACCGGCGCCGCCAGGTCGTGCGCCCCCGCCTCGGGGGAGGCGGCGACGGTGGTGCTCACCCGCAGCACCTTGCCGCGCGGGTCGTAGTGGTCGGTGAGATGGCCCGGCACCGGCTCGATCCGGACGTCGGTCAGCCCGTTGCGGTCCAGCAGCCGGCGGGCGAAGTCGTGGGCGTTCATCGAGATGCCGGAGTCGACCTTCGACCACTTCGCATAGGTCGACCGCACGCGCATCGCCGCCCAGCCAGTGATGAGGATGCTCGGCAGCATCACCACCACGACGTAGATCCAGAAACCGCCCATGTGGCCCTTTCACCTCCGAGGAGCGACGAGTATAGCCGAGGGCAGATGAAGCCCCGATCGAGACCGCATGAAGAGCGCGCAACGCCGGGCCGCGCGGCACGCGTCATGCGGGCCAGCGCGGAGCGGAGCAGCGACAGCAACACGCCTTTCTTGAGGAGGGGACCCCGATGAGACTACTCGAACAGTGGCGCAACGGCCTGGATGATGCCCGCCGGAGCGCCGTGGAGCGCGGCGGCCGCTGGAGCAGCCAGGTGCGGCCGCAGCAGCGTCCGGGCATCGGCCGCTGGCTGGGCGTGGCGGCGCTTGGCGCCGCGGTCGGCGCGCTCGGTGCCCACCTGCTCGACCCGGACCGTGGCCGCGGCCGCCGTGCGCGGTACGCGGACCAGCTGGCCGCCGGCGCACGCCGCGGGGCGAGCCGGCTGGACCGCGGCCGCCGCGTGGTGGCAAGCCGCCTGGTCGGCGTCGCGGAGGAGCTGAAGCACGCCGGCAACGGCCAGCCGATGCCGAACGATGCGGCGCTGACCGAGAAGCTGGAGACCGAGCTCTTCCGCGACCCGTCGGTCCCGAAGGGCAAGATCAACATCAACGCCGAGCACGGCGTCGTCGTGCTGCGCGGCGAGGTCGACACGCCCGAACAGCAGGCCCTGCTCGAGGAGCGGGCGCGGCGCGTACCGGGTGTGGCCGACGTGCAGAACCTCCTGCACCTGCCGAACCAGCCGGCGCCCCCCGAGGAGCCGCGAGAGCATCCGGCCTCCACGGTGGCGGGGCCTCCCGGCGACGGGCAGGAGCGGCTCCCCGGCTGAGCAGGACTGCCCGCTGAGTGGGACGGCGCGCGCGTCAGGCCGGCGGCGCCGCCCCCAGCAGCACGTGGTCGCGGCCCAGCCCGTTGCGCCACGCCGCGGCCGGCATGATGGCGCGCCCCTCAGGCTGCACCAGGTCGAGCTCGAGCGCCCCGACCCCGCAGGCCACGCAGGGCGGCTGGCCGGGGATCAGCGCGCCCACCGGCACCTCGTCGACGCCGGACACCGGGCGCGCGCGGCGGACGTGGAGCCGCTTCCCGTCCACCGTGGTCCACGCTCCGGGCCACGGCTGGAGGGCCCGTACCTGGCGGTCGATCTCGACCGCCGAGCGGCGCCAGTCGATCCAGCCGTCCTCGCGCCGGAACGGCTTGACCATGGTCGCCTGCGCCTCGTCCTGTGGTTGCGAGGGGAGCTCCTCGGTCGCCCACCTTTCGAGCAGGGCGGGAACGCGCTCCGCGGCCAGGTCCGCCAGCCGCGCCTCGAGCTCGGGCGTCTCCTCGCGCCCGCTGAGCGGCAGCGGCCACTGGGCGACGATCGGCCCGGCGTCGAGGTGCTCGGTCATCACCATCAGCGACACGCCGCCCTCTCCGTCGCCGGCCAGGATGGTCCCCGCAACGGGCGCCGCCCCGCGGTGTAGCGGGAGGAGCGACGGGTGAACGTTCAGCGGCTGGCGAGGGGCCGCCGACAGCAGGTCGCCGGGGACCAGCTGCCCGTAGGCAGCCAGGACGAGCCCATCGGGTGCGAAGCCGCGCACGATCCGACGCCCTTCCTCGGAGCGCAGCCGGTCAGGCGTCTCGAGGCGCAGCCCGAGCTCTCGCGCCTGCTCGCCGACCGGGGTCGCTCGGCTCCGGAGCTTCCGGCCGGCCGGCCGGTCGGGCTGGCTGATCACCAGCAGCTCGTCGGCGAGCTCCGCCACCCGTCCCAGCAGCGGGACGCCGAAGGGCCCGGTGCCGGTGAAGATGACGCGTCCGATGCCGGGCACTCAGATGCCCGTCGCCGCCTCTTCCTCGACCTCCGCCGGCCGCTCGCTGACCCGCACCAGGTCCTCGAACGAGTCGAGGTAGTCCACGTACAGCACGCCGTTCAGGTGGTCGATCTCGTGCTGGAGCGCCCGTGCCATCAGCTCCTCGCCGCGGACCCGGAACTCCTTCCCGTGGCGGTCCTTCGCCTTCACGGTGACCTTCGCTGCCCGCTTCACCTCGGCCACGAAACCCGGAATCGACAGGCACCCCTCCCAGTCCACCACCTCTCCCGACGAGCGGACGACCTGCGGGTTCACCAGCTCGGTCACCTTGCCGTCGAGCTCGATCACCGCGACCTGCAGCGGGACCCCGACCTGGTTGGCGGCCAGGCCGATGCCGGGCGCATCGCGCATCGTCTCCAGCATGTTGTCGAGCAGGCGGTGCAGCGAGGCGTCGAAGCGGCTCACCTTGCGGGTCTTCTGGCGGAGGATCGGCTCTTCGGCGGTCAGGATGCGGCGGATCACCATGGCCGGCATTCTACCGGCGGCCGGGGCGACCTACAGCAACGACTCCGGATCGACGTCGATTCCGACCCCGGGCGGCACGTGCTCCAGCGCCGATGCGCGCAGCTCCTTCGAGGCCGCCCGCACCACGACCTGGTAGCGCCAGCGTCCTGCCCGACGCGGCACCCACGACGGCACCGGCCCGTGCACGTCCACGGCCGGCACCGCCACCGCTCGAGCCGCCTCGTGGCCCCGCGCCTCGGCCCGCGATCGATCGGCATCGGCGATCAGCAGGCGGGCGAGGAAGGTGGCGGGTGGGTAGCCGAGGGCCCGCCGCCGGACGAGCTCCTCGTCGGCGAAGCGGTCGACCTCCAGCGCGGCGGCGGCGCGGACGGCGTAGTGCTCGGGCGAGTAGGTCTGGATGATCACTCTGCCCGGCAGCGCGCCGCGCCCCGCCCGTCCGGCGACCTGGGCCAGCAGCTGAAAGGTGCGCTCGGAGGCGCGGTAGTCGGGCAGGTTGAGGGTGACGTCGGCGGCCACCACCGCGGCCAGCGTGACGGCAGGCAGGTCGAGCCCCTTGGCCGCCAGCTGGGTGCCGACCAGCACGTCCAGCCGCCCCTCCCGGAAGTCGTCGTAGATCGACTCGAAGCCGCGTCGCGCCGACAGGGTGTCGGAGTCCAGGCGGGCGGTGCGGAGCCCCGGGAAGCGGCGGCGCACCTCCGCCTCGACCCGCTGGGTCCCGGCGCCGAAGTACCGGATCCGGCCGCTCGCGCAGCTGGGGCAGCGCTCGGGCACCGCCGCGCGCCGGCCGCAGTGGTGGCAGCGCAGCTCGCTCCCCACCAGGTGGAACACGTATGGCAGGTCGCAGTCGGGACAGCGCAGCGCGAACCCGCAGTCGCGGCACAGGACGAAGGTGGCCGCGCCGCGCCGGTTCACCAGCAGGATCGCCTGCTCGACGCCCGGCTCCAGTCCCGCGATCGCCTCCGACAGCGAGGCGGAGAAGATCGAGCGGTTGCCGCCGGCCAGCTCCGCCCGCAGGTCGACCAGCTCGACTCGCGGTGCCCGCCCCACCCGTCGCTCGGCCAGGCGCGCTCGCTCGGCGTGCCCGCCGCGGACCCGCGCCAGGGTGACCACGTCCGGTGTCGCGCTGCCGAGCACCACCCGCGCCCCGGTCACCGCCGCCCGCCGACGCGCGACCCAGCGCGCGTCGTAGCGCGGCGTTCGATCTGCCTTGTAGGCCCCCTCGTGCTCCTCGTCGACCACGATCAGCCCGAGGTGCGCCAGCGGCGCGAAGACCGCCATCCGGGTGCCGATCACGACCGCGGCGTCGCCGCGCAGGATGCGCCACCACTCGTCGTGCCGCTCACCGCTCGACAGCCCCGAGTGGAGGACCGCCACCCGTTCGCCGACCAGCGCGCGGACGCGGTCCACCAGCTGGGTCACCAGCGCCAGCTCGGGGACGAGCAGGATGCTCCCACGCCCCGCCTGCAGCTCCGCCTCGACCGCCGCGAGGTAGACGTCGCTCTTGCCGCTGGCCGCGACACCCTCCAGCACCAGCTCGCCGCCCGGGGTGAGCGACTCGACCGCGCGCAGGGCGGCCAGCTGCTCGTCGGCCAGGGCGTTGCGGAGCTCGGGTCCCCGGTCACGGTGCGCGAGCGGGTCCCGCTCCAGCTCGCGCCAGCCGAGCTTGACCCTGCCCCCGGCGGCGAGCCGCCGCACCGCCGCCTGCAGCTCGCTCGGCGGGCGTCCCAGCAGGTCGCCGAGCTCGGGAATCGTCCGTTCACCGCTCCCCAGCGCCTCGAGGATCGCGTCCTGGAGGGGAGCACGGCGGGGCGCTCCCCCGGTCGTGCCGGCACCGGCCGCCCGGACGGTCCGCACCCGCTTCGCCCGCAGCTCGGGAGCCCGCAGCGACCAGATCGGCTCGACGGCTCCCGTGCGGCGCAGCCGCTCCAGCCAGCGTCGCCCGTCGGGGTCCGGCGACCTGCCCAACAGGTCGCGCTCGTCCAGTGTCGCCCCCGGCTCCGCCCCGCCGGGCACGCCCCCGCCGTCCACCACCCGCCAGCGGCGCTCGAGACGCGACTCGAGCCCGGGCGGCAGCGCGGCGGCGATGGTCAGCCCGAGCGGCGCCCGATAGTAGGCGGCCAGCTCCTCGGCCACCCCCAGCAGGTCCGGCGTAAGCATCGGCCCGGACACCACCGCCTCCACCGGCCGCAGCTCGCGCGGCTCCTCCTCGGGGTCGGGGTCACCGTCCAGCAGGTAGCCCAGAGCGAGGCGCCGGCCGTACGGCACGAGCAGCAGCGAGCCGGGCGGCGCGGCGGCGTCGCCGTCGCGCAGGAGGTAGGTGAAGGTGCGTTCGGGCCGATCGGCCACCGCCTCGACCGCCACGCGCACGCGGCGCCCGCGCGCCGGCCTGGTCAGCTCGGCAGCGTCCACGCTCGTCTCGTCGGCACCCGTCCCGACAGGCACGGTCACCGGCCGCTCAGACGCGGACCTGCCGCGGCGGCTCGCGTCGCGCCTCGGCGTGGATGATCTCCCAGATGCGGTCCGCCGCCTCGTCCGGCCGGTCCGTCTCGTTGACCACCACGTGGTCGTAGTCGGTCGAGGCGGCCATCTCCATCTCCGCGTTCCGGCGCCGCACGGCCAGGCTCTCGTCGCTCTCCGAGCCGCGGCGGCGCAGCCGATCGAACAGGTCCTCCATGGTGGGCGGCATGACGAAGATGAGCGCCGCGTCGGGGACCAGCCGACACACTGACCTTGCTCCCTGGGGGTCGATCGTCAGCACCGCGTCGCGCCCCGCGGCGAGGATGCCGCGCACCTGCTCGATCGGCGTCCCGTACCAGTTGCCGTGCACGTTAGCCCACTCCAGCAGCTGGCCGCTGTCGCGCAGCCGCTCGAACTCGTCGGGGCTGATGAAGTGGTAGTGCACTCCGTCCACCTCGTCGGGCCGCTGCGGCCGGGTGGTGGCGGTCACGATCGGCACCACCTGGGGGTGGCGGGCGGCGAGCTCGGCGACGATGGTGGACTTGCCGACCCCCGACGGCCCGGACACGACCACGAGCAGCGGGTTCGGGAAGGCCACCTAGGCGTCTCCCACCTCGTCGCCGACCCGTGCCCCGACCCCGATCGGGATCCGGTCGCTGCTCAGTCGGAGCGCGTCGAGCGCCGCCAACAGGTCGTCCGGCAGCCCGCTCCACGCGTGGATGTGGGCTCCGTCAGCCGGCCGCGACACGCCCAGTCGGGCAGCGTGCAGGAACTGGCGGGTCAGGCCGCCTGGACCGATCCCGCCCCCGTAGCGGTGGTCCCCGGCGATCGGCAGCCGCAGGTAGGCGAGGTGGGCGCGGATCTGGTGCGTGCGACCGGTGAGCGGCCGCAGCGCGAGCAGCGCGTAGCCGCCCGCCTCGGCCAGCACCTCGTACCGCGTCACCGCCGCCCTGCCGCTGGCGGTGACCGCCATCCGCTGCCGGTCCCGCGGATCGCGGCCGATGGGTGCCTCGATCCGACCCCGCACCGCCTCGGGCCGCCCGCGGACCAGCGCCAGGTACTCCTTGTCGACGCTGCGCTCCCCGAACTGGCGCATCAACGACGCCTGCGCCGTGTCGCTCTTGGCAACCACCATCAGCCCGGAGGTGTCCTTGTCGAGCCGATGCACCAGCCCCGGCCGCTCCAGGCCGGCTACCGATCCCAGCCGCTCGCCCCGGCTCCGGGCGCGACCCAGCAGCGCGTTGACGAGCGTGCCGCTCTGGTGCCCGACGGCGGGGTGAGCCACCAGCCCGGCCGGCTTGTCGACGATCACCAGGTCGGGATCCTCGTAGGCGATCTGAAGCGGGATCGCTTCCGGCAGGAGCGTGGGGTCCGGGGGCGACGAGAGCTCGACCTGCACCTGCTCGCCGCCCGCGAGCCGGTCGCTCGAGCGGGCGCGGCGGCCGTCGACGAGCGCCCGCCCGTCGCCGATGAGCCGCTGCGCGTGCGCGCGGCTGATGCCCGCCACCTTCGCCACGGCGAGGTCGAACCGTCCCGGCGGCGCGGCCCCGCTCACCGTCCGGGTCTCGGTTCCCGCGCTCACGCCCGCTCGGTCGAGGCGGACCGCTCGAAGAAGGTCAGGTACACGACCAGCAGGCCGATGCCGACCACCACGCCCGAGTCGGCCACGTTGAAGGTCGGCCAGCGCAGGGAGCCGATCCCGACGCTCAGCCAGTCCACCACGTACTCGTGACGCAGCCGATCGGTGAGGTTGCCGAGCGTGCCGCCCAGCACCAGGCCCAGGATGGCGTGCAGCCACGGCGAGCGGCCGCGGAACGAGTAGTGGAAGTAGGCGACCAGCACCAGCGCGAAGGCGGTGACCACCATGAAGAGCAGGAACCCGCCCTGGAAGAGGCTGAACGCCGCCCCGAAGTTCCGGACGTGCCAGACCTGGACGAGGTCGCCGATCACGCGCACCCGCTCGCCGAGGTCGAGCATGCCGACCACCGCCGCCTTGCTGAGCTGATCGGCGACGTAGACCAAGAGCGCGGTGGCGGCCAGGACGAGCGGTCCCCGGCGGTCGTCGACCGCGACGTGGTTCATGAGGCGAAGGGTAGCAGCCGGCTACGGCGATCGGCGTCGGATGGCGATTCGCAGCGTCTGCCCGTCGACCGTCAGCTCCTCGAGGTGATCACCCGCAGCCTGCTCCGGCGCGCCCCCCAGCTCGAGCCGGGTGGCCAGCACCTCCGCAGCGAGCCACTCGCGGTGCGGAGCGAGGCGCTCCAGCACGCCGTCGTCGGCCTCCAGCACGACCTCGATCCGGTCGCTGATCTCGTAGCCGGCCGCGCGCCGCAGGCCCTGGATGCGGTGCGCCACCTCGCGCGCGAGGCCCTCGGCCTCCAGCCGGGGGTCGAGCTCGGTGTCGAGCGCCACCAGCACGTCGTCCTCGAAGGCCACCTCCTGGCCGGGCCGCGGACGCGCCACCAGCTCGAACTCGTCGGGCTGGAGCGTCACCCCGCCCGCCTCGGCCCGCCCGTCGTCGAGCGGCCGCCAGTCACCGGAGCGGGCGGCGGACATGATCCGCCCCACGGCCGCGCCGTGCCGCGGGCCGACGACCGGCAGCAGCGGCCGCAGCGAGCGCTCGACCAGCTCCGACTCGTCGGGGAGCAGCTCCAGCCGCTTGACGTTCAGCTCGTCGAGCACCTGCGCCTCCAGCTCCGCCTCGACGCTCGGGTCGGCGGAGAGGCGCCCGCCGCCCGGCAGCTTCACGCGCAGCGCGGGCAGGGGCTGGCGCACCCGGTGCCCGGCGGCGGCGCGGGCCGAGTGCCCCAGCGCCGCGACCCGCCTCGCCACGCCCATCTCCCGCTCCAGGTCGGGGTCGTGCCGGCCCTCCACCCGCTCGGGAAAGTCGACCAGATGGACGCTGTCCGGCGCCTCGACGCCGGCCGAGACGACCAGGTTTTCCCACAGCTCGTCGGCCACGTGGGGGATGATCGGCGCGACCAGCCGGGCCAGCGTGACCAGCACCTCGTACAGCGTCGCGTAGGCCGCGTCCTTGTCGTCGTCGAGCTCGCCCTTCCAGAAGCGGCGCCGGTTGCGGCGCACGTACCAGTTCGACAGGTCGTCCACGAAGGCTTCGACCTCGCGCGTGGCGGCCGCCGCGTCGAACCCGTCGAGGGTGCCGCGCACCGAGCCGACCACCGTATCGAGCCGTGACAGGATCCACCGGTCGAGAAGCGTCTGCGACGCATGCGGCCGCTCTCCCGCCGCCGGCGGTGTCCATCGGTCGAGGCGGGCGTAGGTCACGAAGAACGCGTACGTGTTCCACAGCGGCAGCAGGAACCGGCGCACGACCTCGGAGGCGGGCCCGTAGCCGAAGTTGATGTTCACCGCCGGGTTGGCGGCAGAGAACATCCATCGCATCACGTCGGCGCCGATCTGCTCCGCCGCGTCGTCGAACCAGATCGCGTTGCCCTTGCTCTTGTGCATCTCTTCGCCGTGCTCATCCCGCAGCAGCGCATAGCCGAACAGGGTCCGCATCGGCGGCTCATCGGCCATCACCACCGACTCGGTCAGCAGGGCGTAGAACCAGTTCCGGAACTGGCCCGGGAAGGACTCGGTTACGAAGTCGGCCGGGTACCACTCGCGCCAGTAGTCGCGGTCGTGGTTCCAGCCCAGCGTGGAGAGACCCACGATGCCTGCGTCGAGCCACGGGTTGCCGACGTCGGCGATCCGCCGCACGCGCTCCCCGCAGGAGCGGCACGCGATCACCACCTCGTCGATCCACGGCCGGTGCGGCGAGTGGCCCTCGAAGCGGTCCCAACCCTCGAGCGCCCGCTCCCGCAGCTCGTCGGGCGAGCCGATCACCTCGAAGCTGCCGCAGGCCGCGCACTCGTAGATCGGTAACGCCAGCCCGTAGTAGCGCTTCTTGCTGATCATCCAGTCCGACATGTTGCGGAGCCAGTCCAGCTCGCGCTCCTCCAGGCCGATCCCCTCGGGCAGCCACGTCACGCTCCGCGTCGCCTGGCTGAGCGGCTCGCGCAGCGGATCCATGGCGATGAACCACTCGTCGACGAGCCGGAAGACGGCCTGGGTGCCGCAGCGCCAGCACACCGGGTAGTGGTGCGAGTACTGCTCGCGGGCGATGACCAGCCCCTTGCGCTCCAGGTCCTCGGCCACCTCGCCCGCCAGGTCCGCGCCGCTCGGGTCGTCCGCGCCGGCGTAGCGCCCGGTCTGCCATCCGTACCCGTCGCGGAAGACACCGAACTCGTCGATCGGGTCGAGGACCGCCAGGTCGTTCACCTTCGCCAGCGCGAAGTCCTCCTGCCCGCAGCCCGGCGCGGTGTGCACGATCCCGGTCCCCTCCTCGTCGGAGACCTCGTCCCAGCCGATCACCCGGTGCTCGACTCCCTGCTGCACCGGCAGCTCGTCGAACGGCCCGCGATAGGTCAAGCCGATCAGCGTCGAGCCGGTCACCTCGTCGAGCACCCGCGCCTCGGGGGCGACGCGGGGCAGCGATCCCCGGCTCAGCCACCAGCGCCGCCCGTCCGAGCCCTCGACCATCACGTACGGCAGCTCGGGATGGACCGCCGCGGCGACGTTCGAGGAGAGGGTCCAGGGCGTCGTGGTCCACACCAGCAGGTCCTCGCCCTCCCGGCCCCGAGTGGTGACCGGCAGCCGAATGGTGAGCGACAGGTGCGAGAGCTCGCGGTAGCCCTCGGTGGCGAGCTCCATGTTCGACAGCCCGGTCCCGCAGCGCGGGCACCAGGGCATCACGTCGTGCCCCTTGTAGATCAGGCCGCGGCGGTGGCACTCGGCCAGGAAGGCCCAGATGGTGTAGTTGTTCTCGTCGGAGTTGGTGTAGTAGCTGTCGTCCCAGTCCATCCACATCGCGAGGCGGATGCTCTGGACGGTGATGAGGTCGGCGAAGCGCTGGACGCGCGCCTTGCAGAACTCCACGAAGCGGTCGATCCCGTAGGCCTCGATGTCGCGCTTGTTGCGGAAGCCCAGCTCTTTCTCCGCCTCGACCTCGATCCACAGCCCCTGGCAGTCGAACCCGTTCTGGTAGCGCTGCCGCTTGCCGAGCGCGGTCTGGTAGCGCTGGTAGAGATCCTTGTAGGTCCGGCCCCAGGCGTGGTGGACTCCCATCGGGTTGTTGGCCGTGATCGGCCCGTCGACGAAGCTCCAGCGCTCGGGCGCGTTGGCGTTGCGCGCCAGGTAGCGCGCCATGGTGTCGCGCTCGCGCCAGCGCTCGATCACCCCCCGCTCGAGCGACGGCACGTCCAGCTTGCTGCTGACCGGTCGGAACACTTCCGCTCTCCAAACAACAACCCCGTCCCGAAATCCCGGGACGGGGTGCTCACTGCTCCCCGCGGTACCACCCGCGCTTGACCGATGCGCCGGCTCTCGCCGGCGGCCGGACCGCTCCACCGCCACGGGCCCAACCACCCGGAACCGATGGCGTCGCCTGCTGGTATCGGGTGGCGCACCCGGGAGCCGCTACCACGCCGCCGCCCCACCGGCTCGACGCTTCACGCTCCGGCTCGGGAGGGATCGCCACCGCCCCGGTACCGCCCGCTTCCACCCTCCGGGCTCGCTGTGGGTCCGATACGCCGGCGGCGCTGTCTCCGTCATCGCCGCTCTTCGCCTGTGTCGGGCGATGGTGGCAGCGCGGAACGGCGCCTGTCAATCGCGACCGCTCAGCCGATGGCGGCCCGACCGAGCAGCAGCAGGGCGACGAGCGCGGTGACGACCACCAGCCCGGTCAGCGGCGGGCTAGCCGCGCGCGCGACCAGTGCCGCCGCGGTCGCCAGGGGTCCGGCGAGGACCACCGCCAGCACCAGCTGCTGTCCCGAGCCGGCGAGCGGCGGGCTCGACGAAGCGGCCACCCACACCAGGGCGGCGGCGAGCGTCGGCAGCAGCGCGACGCCGATCGCGGCCACGCGGCGAGCGGCGGCGGGCGACGCGATCGGCCGACCTGCCCGGCGCCGGAGCCGCCGTGGAGCGACGGTCGCGGCGGACGCCGCCCGGGGCGCGGTGGCGGCTGCAGAAGCCGCCTCCGCTCCGGCCCGCGGCGCCCGTGCGGAGCGCGATAGGGTCGGGAGGCGCAGTCCCGGCACACGGGGCGCCGGAAGCCGGACGGCGGGCAGGCGCAGCGTCGGCAGCCGCACGGCGGGCAGGTGCAGCGCGGGAAGGCGCGGTGCCGGCAGCCGCGGGACCGCACGCCTGCCGGCAGGAGGCTCGGGCCCCGCCGGCTGCGGGAGCGCCTCGCGGCCGCGATCCGGCGCCTCGGCCGCCGCAGCTGCTGCTGCGGCCCGCTCGGCCGCCAGCCGCTGCTCCAGCAGGGCGCGCTCGATGCCGGTGAGGACCCTGCGCGGCGGTGGCGGGGCAGGCGGGGGCGGTGGTCCCGCCGCCTGGGCGAGCCGCTGCCGCACGCGGACCGCGGCGGTCAACGCGTCGAGCAGCTCGGTCTCGCTGGCGGGAGCGACGGCGAGCCGGCCGCGGTCCGTGGGCACCAGGATCACGGACCGGCTGGGGGAGAGCCGCACGATCTCGACCGTCTCGCGCTCCCGGAGCGTCGCCGTCCCCATCGCCCAGCCGAAGGCACCGAAACGGGCACGCAGCGGCGCGGCATCGGGGCCTCGCACCGCGACGCGGGTGATCGGCCCCTCGGTGAGGATGTAGCGGACCTCGAAGCCCAGCCAGTGCAGGCGGATCGAGGAGGTCTCCACCTCCAGCCGGACGGTGAGCAGCATCACCAGCAGCCACGCCCCGGCGGCCAGCGCGCCGATGCCGGCGGCGGCCAGGGCGGCGCCGGCCAGTCCTCCGGCGAGGAGCCCGGCACCGATGGCGGCCACACCTGCCGCGCCGGCCAGCACCGGCACCACCGCGATCCGCCAGGGGCTCCAGGCCAGGCGAACGCGGGCGATGGGAGCGACGTGCGGCTCGGACGGCATCGGTCAGGCCTTCTCGGTCACTCGGTACTCGAGGTAGCGCCCGGTCAGCAGGCGGGTCTGGGCATCGAGCGCCGGCAGCGAGCTGAAGAAGAGCCCCACGAACGGCAGGCCCACCCACTGGACGTGGCTCCACAGCCGAACGAGGCCCTTCCAGGCGCTCGGCCGGGGCGGGGCGATCCGGTACTCGATCCACACCAGGACCGCGAGCGCCACCAGCGCCAGGGTCAGCATGGTGCTCGCGTAGATCGGGAGGTTCTGGCCAAGGGTCGTCTCACCGAAGGCGGGGTTGAGCAGCAGCGGGATCGCCGCCCCGAACATGATGACGAACGGCGCAATGGCCCAGTTGATGTGCTCGCCGAACAGGTTGAGGATGCGCCACGCCCTCGAGCCGAGCGGGATCTCTGAGTGTCGGAACGCGTTCTCGATCACGTACGGGATATCCGTCACGCCCCACGCCCAGCGGCGGGCCTGCGTGTACTGGGTGGTCAGCGAGCGCCAGTAGGTGCGGGCGCGCACGGCATCGCCGTAGATGGGGATGAAGAGCGGGACCGCTCGGAAGCGCTCCCCGTAGGTGAAGTAGCTCTTCCAGTAGAAGCGGCTGTCCTCGGGGATGGCATCGGTCGCCCAGTAGCCGACCTCGTGCACGAGCTTCAGGGTGGTCGAGTAGCTGCTGAAGCTCTGGAGCTTCTCGGGCAGCACGCTGCGCCACATCTGGAGCTGGGTGAGGACCGCCGCGAAGAGCCGGGTCAGCGACGGAGCCTCCCACATGTTGTTGTGGAAGTACGGGATCGGCTGGTAGAGCTGGGTCTCGCGGTTCGGGCTGCGCAGGTGGGTCCAGGTCAGGTAGCCGAAGTACTCGGGGTGCACCCGGAAGTCCGCGTCCAGGTCGGTGACCAGGATTCGCGACGGATCCATCCCCCGCTCCCGGACGAGCTCGCGGTACAGGTAGCGACCGCCGAAGGCCATCGCGCTCGACTTGCCGACCACCACTCCCGGCTCCAGGGGGTCGAGGATGTGGATGAACTCGGCGAACTGGTCACCCAGCTCCTCGCGCAGGATGCGCACGTTCTCCCGCCCCTCGGCGTCGCTCTCGCGGGTGATGATCGCCACCATCCGCCGCTCGCGGGGCCAGCGGGTGCGTGCCAGGGCGGCCACGGTGTCTCGCAGCTTGGCCAACGGCTCGGTGTAGGTCGGGATCAGGGCCAGGTGGACGTACTCGATGGAGCGCGGTCGCTCCGGCTCAGCCTCGCGGTCGAGGCTCGCCAGCCGCCCGCCCCAGTCGACCGCCAGCACACGTGAGATGCGTCGATGCGCCACCACCACCGCCCCCGAGAACCAGACCGCGCGGCACAGCCAGTAGAAGTCGAAGCTGAGCACGAAGTAGGCGACCAGCCACGGGTAGCTGAAGCTCAGCCAGACCGGCCCGATCAGCACCGCCCAGCTGATCAGCCCGGGCACCATCTCGATCAGCCGCTGGAGCCACAGGTAGCGATCGCCGTCGTGCCCAGCGGCCATGTTCACCACTGCAGCGGGGCGGCCGCCCCGCTGCCGGCTCCTAGTAGACGGGAGTCAGCCAGTCGCGGTACGCGTCGAGGCGACCCCGGACGGCATCGAAGTAGCAGTCGCTGAGGGCACGGCTGATGGGTCCTGGCCGGCCGTTGCCGATCCGGCGCCGATCGACCTCGATCACCGGCGAGATCTGGGCGCCGGTGCCGCACAGGAACACCTCGTCGGCCACGTACAGCTCGGTGCGGTCGATCTGGCGCTCGACGACCGCCACGTCGAGGTCCCCGCTGGCGATCCGCATGATGGCGCGCCGGGTGATCCCCTCGAGGATGTTGTCGGTCACCGGGGGCGTGACCAGCTTCCCGTCCCGGACAATGAACAGGTTCTCGGCGCTGCCCTCGCTCACGTGGCCGTCCTGCGTGCACACGATCGCCTCGTCGAAGCCGTTCATCTGGGCCTCGGTCTTGGCCAGAGCACCGTTGACGTACGCGCCGGTGATCTTGCCGCGGGCGGGAATGGCGTTGTCATCGGTCCGCCGCCAGGTGCTGACCTGGGCGCGGATCCCACCTTCGGTGTCGATGTAGTGGCCGAACGGCACCGCGAAGACGGTGAAGTCGCTGTCGAGGTTGTGGCAGCGGACGCCGATCGTCTCGCTCGACTTGTAGACGAGCGGCCGGATGTAGGCATCCTCGCGCAGCCCATCACGCCGAAGGAGCTCGACCGTGATGTCGGCGAGCTCCTGTGGGCTGTGCGGCACCTCCATGAAGAGGAGGCTTGCCGAGCGGTGAATCCGCTCGTAGTGGGGAATCAGGTCGAGGGCGTACAGCTGCTCCTGCTCGGCGTTCCAGTAGGCGCGGATCCCCTCGAACACGGCGGTGCCGTAGTTGAGGGCGTGGGTCATCACGTTGACGTTCGCCTCGCGCAGCGGCACGAACTCGCCTCGGAAGTAGGCCCACAGCTCGGTGGTGGTCTCGGCCACCGGCCCGGCTTTGGTCTCCTGCTTGAGCAACGCAGCCTCCTTGCTTGCCCGACTGCCCGCGGAGCGCAGCCTCACGCGGCGGCCGGCCCAGTATACCCGCCAGGCGCTTCCCGACCCGGCCGCGGCCGGGTCCCGCGGGACGCCGCCGCGTGCCCGGTACATGCACGGAGAGTGCCGGAACGGTCGCTCGGTGGACGGGGCGTGCGCCGATGCGACGCGACCAGCAGGACGACGTCCACGCTACCCTCCGTCCAGCCCGGTCAGGATCCCGGCCAGCAGACCGGCGACGAGGAGGGCGAGGGCCGTCGAGGCCGCCACTGCGTACCGGCGCTCCCCGAGACGGACGAAGCTCACCGCGGCCGCCGCCACCACCGACACCGGGGTCAGCGCCAGCAGGAGCAGGCCTGCCATCACGACGCTTCCGGGCCCGCCCGCGGCGAGCTGGCCCAGCAGGTCCCCCGCGGGACGGGGAGGCGGCGGTGCCACCGCCAGCCAGGCCGTGCCGACGCCCACGACCGCCACCGCCGACCACGTCCCGAGGCGGATCACGGTGGCCAGCCGATCGAGACGCCCGTTCATCCGCCTCCCACCGCCCGAAGCGCCATGCGGACCGCCACGTACCCGAGGATGGCGACGAACAGCAGTGAGATCCAGCGGGTGCGGATGCGTGGGGCGGCGCGCGCCCCCAGCGCCGCCCCACCCAGCACACCGAGCACGACCGGGCCCGCGATGGCGGGGTCCACGTCGCCCCGGAACAGGTACACGTAGGCGCCCGAGGCCGCAGTGACGCCGATGATGAGGTTGCTGGTCGCGACCGCCACCGCCATCGGCGCGCCCATCAGCACGTGCAGGATCGGGACGTTGAGCACTCCCCCGCCGATCCCGAGCAGCCCGGCGGCCACGCCGGCCAGGGACGAGCCGCCGATCGCGGCCGACAGCCGCCGCCGTCGGTAGGCGGGGCCGTGCGGGCGATCCGGGACCCCGGGCTCGATCGCGGGCTCCCCCTGCTCGCCGCGTGACGGACCGACCAGGTCCCGGACCATGGACAGCACGGCGTAGAGCAGCACCGCGGCGAACAGGGCGCTTACGACGCTCTCGGACAGGAAGCCGGCCAGGACGCCTCCCGCCGCCGCCCCCACCACTCCGGGCCACTGGAGCGTCACCGCCAGGCGGACGTCGGTGCGGCCGAGAGCGAGGTAGCGGGCCGCGGCGCCGGCCGAGGTGGCGATGACCGCCAAAAGGCTGACGGCCACCGCCGTGGTGAACGGGACCTCGAAGACGAGGGTGAGCAGCGGGACGAGGATCACTCCGCCCCCGAGCCCCAACAGCGAGCCGAAGAGGCCGGCGCCGAAGCCGGTGGCGACCAGCAGCAGTGCCAGGCTCACGCCACCCCCTCTCCCACCGATGGGGGGCTCAGTCGCCGATGCGGGATCGCCTCAGGGGCGGAGGTGCTGGGGGGCGTACGGCAGCAGCGCCACGTGCCGGGCGCGCTTGAGCGCCGTCGCCAGCATGCGCTGGTGCCGGGCGCAGGTTCCGGTCTTCCGACGCGGCTCGATCTTCGCCCGCTCGGAGAGGTATCGGCGGAGGCGGTTGACCTCCTTGTAGTCGATCGACTCCGCCTTGTCGACGCAGAAGTTGCAGACCTTGCGGCGACGTCGATCGCGGTAGAAGTCCGCCTCGCGGCGGGATCGTGCGCTTGCCATCTGGTGCTCCTGGTTCCTGGTTCGGTATCGGCGCCTAGAAGGGGATGTCGTCGACCTCGACCATCTCGCTCTCGTCGGCCGGCGCCCCGGCGCCGCGCGGTCGGACCGCAGGCGCCGTCCCCTGGCCGGTATCGGCCCCGGCCGACTCGTCTCGGCTGCGCCGCTCGAGCGAGATGACGCGCGCGAACCGCAGCTCGAGGCTGGTCCGCTTCTGGCCGTCCGATCCCTCGTACTCGCGAGCGCGCAGCTGCCCCTCGGCGTAGACCTTGTGTCCCTTGCGGAGCTGCTCGGCGGCGCGTTCGGCGGCCTGGTCCCAGACCTCCACCCGCAGCCACATCGTCTCCTCGACCCACTCGCCGTCCGGGCCCCGTCGATTGTCGTTGACCGCCACCCGCAGGTTCGCCACCGCCTTGCCGCTGGGCGTGTAGCGCAGCTCGGGGTCCGCCCCGAGGTTGCCGATGATCATCATCTTGTTGAGGGTCACGTCGCGCCTCCTCTGCCTCCGTCTGTCGCGGCGGTCATCCCGCTGCGGCCGGCTCCTCCTCGGTCGCCGCCTCCTCGGTCGCCGCCTCGCCCGACTCGGCGGGCTCCTGCTGGGTGGCCTGGACCGGCGGCTCCTCCGCGGCCTGCGGCTCCCCCGCGGCCTGCGGCTCCTCCGCGGCCTGCTCCTCCTCGCCCGCCTCGTCTGCCGCCGGGAGTGCCTCGTGGTCCTGCTGGCCCTCCGGCTCCCGCTCGCCGATCAGCGTCACGAGGTGGCGCAGGATCTCCTCGCTGATCAGGAGCGTGCGCTCGATCTCGCGCAGCTCCCGCGGCTGGATGTCGAAATGGAGCAGGAAGTAGCTCGCCTCGCGGAAGTTCTGGAGCCGGTACGCCAGGCGGCGCTTGCCCCACGGCGAAACCTTGGCCAGGCTGCCGCCGGCGTTGACGATGGTTCGGGTCACGCGCTCGACCGCCGCCTGGAGCTTGTCGTCCTCCAGGTCCGGGCGGATGAGCAGCATCAGCTCGTAGCGGCGCATCGGCCGAATCTCCTCCTCTCTCCGGGCTTGCGGCACCCCCCGGCGGTCGCCATCGGGTGCGGCAGAAAGGAGCCCTCATAAACACGGCAAGAGCCTCCCGTCAGGAGGCTTGGGCCAGTATACGCCGCGGGCCGGCCGGGAGCAACCTCGGCCGCTGA
This sequence comes from uncultured Steroidobacteraceae bacterium, assembly GCA_964469325.1. GTDB lineage: Bacteria > Chloroflexota > Limnocylindria > QHBO01 > QHBO01 > CAYXZN01. Next base: position 2,349 of record CAYXZN010000004.1, on the reverse strand, counting down.
GTGGTCGACGAGCTGCTCGCGGGTCCTCCGGCGACCCCCCTGCCCGCGGCTCGTTCGAGGTCCTTCTATACTGCGGGCACCGCTCGACAATCCGCCAAGGCTCGCGAATGCCCGCCAACCCGATCCTGATCTGCGCGCCGACACCCGAGCTGCGGGAGCATCTCGAAAAGACCCTCCGGAACGCCGGCTACACCACGACCAGCGTCACCAGTCCGGCCGCCGCCGTCGCCAGCCTGCGCGACGGCCCGATCGACATGGTCGTCGCCGAGGGGCTGGCGGTCTCCGGGGCGATCGGCTCTCTGCGGACCGCGGCGGCCCAGGCCCCGACCCCGGTGATGGTCGTCTCGCCGGCCGGCGACGTCGAGGCCCGAATCGCGTTCATGGAGGCCGGCGCGGACGACGTGATCGCCGCCGGCTTCGCCACCCGGGAGCTCGAGGGACGGGTCGAGGCGCTCCTCATCCGCAGCGGCCGGCTGCGCGTCACGGAGCGAGACGGGTCCCCTGCAGGCCAGCTGATCACCTTCTTCTCCCCCAAGGGCGGGGTCGGCACCACCACCCTGGCGGTGAACGCCGCGGTCCTGCTGGCCGGGGGTGGAGACCCGACCCCCTCGGTCGCGCGCTCCCGGGTCCTGCTGATCGACCTCGACCTCCAGTTCGGCCAGGTCGCGACGCACCTGAACCTGTCTCCACGTTTCGATATCGGCCAGCTGGCGGGCGACGACCAGGCCATGGACGACCCCGAGCTGGCGGCCAGCTACATCACCCGCCACAGCTCCGGCGTGTCGGTCCTGTCGAGCCCGACCGTCCCCGATGCGGAGGCGCGGATCAGCGTGGACGACGTGGAGCGGATCGTGGCGCTCTTCCGACCCTCCTACGACCAGATCGTGATCGACGCCGGCAGCACCCTCGACGCACGGGCGATCTGGGCGCTGGAGCAGGCGGACAGCGACGTGTTCGTCATCTTCCCGGAGATCGCGGCCCTGCGCGCCATGAGCCTGCTGCTGACCTACCTGGCCGAGGCGTCGGCGCTGCGCGCCAAGACGCACTTCGTGGTGAACCACGTCTTCGGCCGCGAGCTGCTCAAGACCCGCGACGTCGAGAACCTCCTCCGCCACACCCCGGCCGCTGAGATCCCGTTCAGCGAGGTCGACATGATCCGGGCGGTCAACGAGGGCGTGCCGGTGGTGCTGGCGCGCCCGCAGGCTCCTGCCTCCATCGCGCTCCGGCAGCTCGCCCAGGTCCTGATCGGCATCCAGGCCGAATCGACTCGGACCCGCGCCGGCTCCCGCCGCAAGGGGTTCCTGTTCGGGCGCGGTTGAGCGACTCCGGGGCTCAGCGCGAACGCACGACTCGCTGCGGAACCGCTGCGCCGATGGACGGGGCGTGGTAGCCGGGCCCGACCGGCATCAGGTTCGCGCCGAGCGCCTGGCGCCACGGCCCGTACAGGGCGGTGTAGGTCTCTTCGTCGATCACGTCCTCGACCACCAGCGCGCCGGCCGCGTTGGCGACCGCGCCTCCGACGGTCAGCCACGGCCCCACCGTCCCGTGACGGGCGCGCCGCCAGGCTGCCGCCGCAGCTCGCCTCGCCGCCAGGTACGCGGCGTGGCGGCCCGTCCGCTTCGCGGCGCGTGACGCGCGCCTCAGCGCGACCCGCTCCGACTCGCCCCCGTACCGCATCATGTAGTACGCCCGCGCCCGGAACAGGTCCGCCGCCTCGTCGGGCAGGAGCGACCCGGCGCGCACGATCAGCCGGCTGACCAGGTCTCCGCTCGGCCCGAAGTCCAGCATCAGTGTCTCCTCCGACAACGATTACGTGGCGCTCCGCGCTCCGTTAGGGGCAGCCGGGTCAGCATTTCCCGTTCCCGGGTGGGGTGACGCGGGTCAGAAGTTCACCACCCCTGCTCCGAAGGCGACCACCAGGGCCGCGCCGAGCAGGACGGCGATGACGGCCATCACGAGCCGAGGCGGGCGACGCATCGGTCCATGATCCCCCATTGGACCGTCGCCGGCCGCAACGGCGTCGCATCAGGTGAGGCGGTCCGCCAGGAAGGCACCCGCGAAGGCGGCCAGGCCCAGGGCGAGGAGGCTGATCTCGCCCAACCCGATCCCGATCCCCTCGAGGACGAACAGGACGACCGCCACGATCAGCAGGATCGCGCTTGCCGTGAATCTCATGCCCGCCGCGAGAAGCAGGACCGGTGCCGTGGTGCCGGAGGAGGGATTCGAACCCCCACGCCCCTCGCGGGGCCGCCGGGTTTAAGCCGGCCGCGTCTGCCGATTTCGCCACTCCGGCCCGCCGATGGCCCGAGAGCCGGGCACGGGTCCACCGATACGTGGAGGCGACGACGG
>CAYXZN010000003.1:6257-28332 GCA_964469325.1 uncultured Steroidobacteraceae bacterium | reverse complement strand
CTCGCCCCGCCAGGTGAGCCCGCAGCCGCCCGCTGCCTCGACGTTGCGCACCCATTGGCTCCGCTCCGGCCAGGGCAGGGCGATCACCAGCTGATCTCCATGCGACCGGACCTGGACGGGAGTCGAGTAACGCCGGCCGCTGTGCCGGCCACGCGTGTGGACCATGGCCCACATCGGCAGCCAGCGCTTTCCGACCATCGGCCGCCACAGGACCGTCGACATCCGCGCGAGCCGATACGTCAGCGCCGAGAGGAGCGTCGCCAGCGCCGCTCGCTGTCTTGCGGGGCGCACGCCTGCCAGTGTAGCGCTGGCGGGGATGGGCGGGCTGATCAGCCCCGAAGCGTCCGATACACCGCCACCACGGTGAGCCCGTAGGCAAGGTGCGGCACGATGTCCGCCAGCCAGCCGGACCGGCTCCATTTCCGGGGGTCGGTTGCGCCGGTCAGCGTCGCCGGGAGGTCGCTGGCCGCCATGGCAGCCGCGCCGACGATCGCCCCCGACAGCGGCAGGGGAAGGTCCGGAACGGCGTCTTCCGCCGCCCCATAGGCCGAGCCGATGCCGACCCCAGCCCCGTAGCCGAGCAGCGCGCCGGCTGCGGTCCGCCGACTCTTGGTGGGCTGGTCGCTGCCCTGGAGGTCCAGCTCAGCCTCCTCTGCCAGCTTCTCGGCGGTCCTGGTAGGGACGGAGCTCGAGGGGCGCCCGCGGAGCAGCATGTCGCCGTAGGTGACGAGATTGAGAACGGCCGTGGCGGCGGCGCCTGCGATCAGGCCGTACAGAGCACGTTGAAGCATTGAATCCTCCTCCCAATCGGCTTCACGCCTGCCGGTGACGCACGTAGCCGATAACTGCAAGATGCAATCCGGGCCGTGCGCCCGGACGTCCGGTCGCCCACCCGCAGCGGTTGCTGGTTCCTCGCGTGTGGCGCCGCGTTAGCAGGCACAAATCGCATCGCCGGGTTCACACCGCGGTGGAGCGCACCGCCGATCGGCGCGGGTCCAGGTCGGGCCGCTCGGGCAGCGAGAGGCGGGGAGGTCGGGTGGGCGGGGGGCGGTAGTCGGCAAGGTAGGCGCGGTAGATCGGCTCGAGATCGGCTTCGTTCCAGCCCTGGAGGTGGTGGAGCAGATCGAGGCCGGTGACCACCCCGAACCGGTGCTCGTCCACGAAGGCACGGATGGCGGCGAAGAACTGCTCGTCACCCATCCGCCCGCGGAGGGCGTTCAGGAACTCGGTCGACTTGTAGAAGACGGTGTGGAAGTAGCCGTCGCAGCTCTCCCAGTCGCCGCCGGAGATCGGCCCGGCCTCCCACGTGAAGACGTCGCTGTCCACCGGCAGCGACGAGCACTGGTTCCTGCGGATCCCCATCAGCCAGCGCGCGGTGAAGTCGGCGAACCCCTCGTCCAGCCACGGCTCGAGCATCTGGTCGTTGCCGATCTGCGCGTAGAACCACTGGTGCGCCATCTCGTGGTAGATCAGGTAGGTATCGGTCACCTTCGTCCGCGTGGCGTGGATGGCACGGGGGTACTCCATGCTGAAGCCCGTCCCGCTGCCGACCTCGGCCACAACCAGGTCCCGCCACGGGTACGTGCCGTAGGCGCCGTTCAGGCGAGACAGCGCGGTCGCCGCGAGGTTCGCGGTGACCTCGCCGGAGACGGTCTGGGTGTAGACCCGGATGGTCGTGTCCCCGACCTCCCGCGTGGTCAGGCGGAAGGCCGGGTTCACGACGAACGAGAAGTCGCGCACGCGGTCCGCCTCGCACACCCACCGGTCGCCGCTCGTCGCTGGCGCGATGAGCAACCCCGGACAGGCGACGGCGTGGCGCGGCAGCGGCGTGGTGGTGGTCAGCTCCAGGCGGATCAGGTCGGCCGTGAACGAGAGCTGTGGATCTCCGACCCCGTGGCTGGCGTGCTCCCGGGAGAGGATCGGGAACCAATGGCCGAAGGAGAGGACGCCGTTCTCGCGGCTCAGGCGCGCCGTGAACGGGGGCCGGCTGGTGCCCACATCCAGCCGGAACGCCAGCCGGATCTCAGCGGTCTGGTCGGGCCGGAGGCGCTCCGGCAGCGGCACCCTCAGGTTCGTGTCGGTGGTCCACTCCGCCGCCACCGGCTCGCCGTCCACCGTCACCTCCCGGTCCCAATCGAAGTACCCGAGGGCACGCGGGATGACCGACAGGTTGACGTGGTCGATGGCGAACGGCGCGCGGTTGGTGAGAGTCAGCAGCTCGACCGCGGCGAGCCGGCCGGACGCGACGTCCAGGGTGGCGGTGATGCGGTACTCCTGTGAGACCCGGATCGTCGTGAGGGCGTCGACCGGAGCGGCGGCGGGACCGGCCACGATCGCCCCGGCCAGGAGCAGGGCCACCGTTGGCGCGACGAATCGCCGGGCTGGCATTGCCTGATTGTGCCCCGTACCGGCGCTCACCGTAGAACCGGGCCAGTCGAGCCGCCCCGTACCGGTCGATCGGAGCGGGGTCAGGCGGGCCCGGGACGAACACGCCCGGCGCGACCCGTCCCGCGCCGGGCGCGTCGCTCAGGCGGCTGCGGTCGACCGCGCCTCCGGCGCGTAGAAGCCGAGCGCCAGCAGGACCGCGGCGGTCGCCAGGTGCAGCCAGATGTCCGCGCCGCCGATCGGCATCAGGCCGAAGGTGTCCGGCGCGACGAACCCCAGCACCCCCACCACGACGTACACCGCGCCGATCACCTTCGCCACCATCAGCGCCGCTGCGGTGGCGGTCGCCCCGTACAGCAGGGCTGCACCAATGGCGAGGTGCACGACGTTGTGCAGCGCGTTGACCGGGAAGAGCCCGATCAGGTTGCCCTCCGCCGACGGCATGTCGGCCGGCGCGCTGCCGGTCACCAGGCCGGGGATGAAGCCCATCACCCCGACCACGACGTAGACGGCCCCCAGGACGAGGACCACGGCGCGAGCGATGCCCATCTCTCACCTCTCTCTCCGGTTGCCCCCGGCGAAGCATCGCGCGTACCGGCTGCCGTGTCCAGACCCGGCCCCGAGCTTCGGGGATCACGGCTCAGGGCGTCCAGCCGCGCCCCACCGGGTCGTCGAGCACCCCGCACTCCGGGCAGGCGGTGGCGAGGAACCGGAACCACTCCTCGAGGGCGCGGGCATCGGGCAGCGAGTCGGCGTCGGGGGTGTCGACGGCGTCGTACACCTGGCCATAGCGGTCGACCACCACCACGCGGTGCATCGGCTCGTCGTCGGCATCGGTGAAGACCACCCGCCCGTCCCAGGCGGCGAAGTCGGCGCGGGCGCCCTCCAGGTGTGACTGGTAGCCGCGCACGTCGCCGCGGCCCGGGACGACGAAGGCGGTGGCGTCGATCCGTCGGGCGCGGCCCAGGTCGAGCAGCGACGGGGAAAGAAGATCGCCGGTCCGGGCGCGCCGCAGGACCGTGGTCTGCTCGCTCATCAGGGACGATCCTCGCACGCGGCGATCGATGCCGCGTAGACTCGCCGCACAGCCCGCAGTGGAGCCCGCTGTGCCGCCGATCGCAGTCGACCTGTTCAGCGACACCGTCACCCGCCCCACCCCGGAGATGCGTCGCTTCATGTTCGAGGCCGAGGTCGGCGACGAGCAGCGCTACGAGGATCCGACGGTCAACCTGCTCCAGGAGATGGTGGCCGACCTGCTCGGCAAGGAGGCGGCCCTCTTCCTGCCCTCGGGCACGATGTGCAACCAGATCTCGATCCGCGTCCACTGCCGCCCGGGCGACGAGATGATCGCGCACCGGACCGCTCACCCGATCAACTTCGAGGCCGGAGGGCCGGGCGCCCTGGCCGGCGTCAACGTTCGGACCGTCGACGGCGAGCGAGGGCAATACGACGCCGATGCCGCGGAGGCCGCCATCCGCCCCGGCTGGCGGGAGATGCCCCGCAGCCGGCTGCTGTGGGTCGAGCAGACCAGTAACCTCGGCGGCGGATCGATCTGGCCCATGGAGCGCGTCCGGGTCGTTACCGGCGTCGCTCGCCGCCACGGGCTGGCCACCCACCTCGACGGGGCGCGGCTGCTCAACGCGGTGGTGGCGACCGGCATCTCCGCCGGCGACTGGGCGGGGCCGTTCGACTCGGCCTGGATCGACTTCACCAAGGGGCTGGGCGCACCGGTCGGAGCAGCGCTGGCGGGCTCGCGCGACTTCATCGACCAGGCGTGGCGGCTGAAGCAGCAGATGGGCGGCGCGATGCGCCAGGCCGGCATCATCGCCGCAGCCGGCGTCTACGCCCTGCGCCACCACGTCGATCGGCTGGCCGACGACCACGCCAACGCCAGACGGCTGGCCGAGGGGCTGGCGGAGCTGCCCGGCGTGAGCGTCGATCCAGGGGGCGTGGAGACGAACATCGTGCTCATCGAGCTGACGGGGGAACTGGACGCGCCCACCGCTCGCGGCGCGCTGCTGGAGCGTGGCGTTCGGGTGAGCGACCTGGGCCCGCGGACGCTCCGGGCCGTCACCCACCTGCACATCGGCGCGGCCGAGGTCGACCGCGCCCTCGCCGCGTTCCGGGAGGTGTTCGCGGCCAGCTGACACGGCGGCGCTCGTCATCTACTCACCTGATGGGCATTAGGCGGGCCACTGGGACCGATTCAGGGGTTAATGCCCGCCACGACGGCAGGTGACGACGGAACGCGGCTCCACCGCGGCTAACGCCCGCCAGGACGGCAGGTGACGAGACGCCGAGCCGCGCCCCCCTCACCCGCCTACGCCTCGAGGCGGGGAATCACCTCCATCACGCGGCTGATCTCGGCCCGGTAGCGCGCGCCGGACGGGTGCCGCATCAGCCAGCGGAGGTAGTCGGGGTCGGTCACCGCCAGCTCGGCGATGGTGCGGCCCGCGTGGTGCCCGAAGTCGAGCCGATGCGGGTCGAAGGACGAGACGACCGTCTCCCCCGGGCCAACCGGAACCTTGCTCTCGGGACCGATCGGGACGGCGCGCGCCTCGTCAGGACGCTCAGCCATGCCCACTCTCCCACTGTGCCCTCACCGACCGCTTGGTCGGTTGGCGGACATGGTACGCCCAGCCGAACGGCGCGGACAAGCCGTTCAGTCCCCACCCATCGGCACCTCACCGCCCCCAACCAGCGTCAACCGACTTCTCACGCTCGCGAGTCGCTCGTCCGCCGCGAGCAGCGTCGACAGGTCCGCGTCGAGCACCGCCAGGTCGGCGACCGCACCGGGGCGCAGGTGGCCCTCATCGGGCGCACCGATGGCGGCGGCGGGGCCGGCGGTGTAGGCCGCCAGCGCGGCCGGGGCCGGGATCGCTTGCTCCGGCAGCCAGGCCTCTCGCCCGTCGCCCGGGAGGTGCCGCTGCACGGCGGCGTGGAGGCCCAGCCACGGATCGACCGACTCGACCGGCGCGTCCGAGCCGAAGGCGATGCGCGCTCCCGCATCGGCCAGCGACCGCCAGGCGTAGGCGTCGTCGAGGCGTCCCGCCCAGCAGCGCTCGGCGAGGTCGCGGTCCGAGGTGGCGTGGATCGGCTGGAGACTGGCCGTCAGGCCCAGCCGGGCGAGCCGCCGGCGATCCGCATCCCGTATCAGCTGCGCGTGCTCGATCCGGTCCGCGGGGGCGCCGGCCCTCGACGGTCCCCCCTCCAGGGCGTCGAGCACCGCCGCCGCCGCCCGGTCGCCGATGGCGTGCACCGCCAGCGCGATCCGCGCCTGGCGTCCGGCCGCCACGATGGACGACAGCTCGGCGGGCTCGAGACGCAGGATGCCCCGGCTGCCGCCGCACGCATCGGGCTCGAAGAGGGCAGCGGTGCCGGAACCGAGCGCCCCGTCGGCGAACACCTTCGCCCAGCCGAAACGGAGGGTGGCGGTGCCGTCGACGGGCTGGCCGGTCCGGATCCCGTCGACTGCGGCATCCGCGAGCGCCGGCGCGGGCAGGTTCAGCGTGAGCCGCAGCCGTCCGTCGATCAGCGAGGCGAGGTCGAGCATGCTCGAGCAGCTGTCGCCCAGGGCGGCGTGCCGTCCGTGACCGCCATCGGCGGTGCAGTCCCCCGCGTCGGTGGCGCCGGTGATCCCCCAGGCGGCGAGGTCGCGCAGGACGCCGTCCAGCACCTCCCCCAGCTCGGGGCCGCTCAGCCGGCCGGCGATGGCCTCCACCGGGTCCATCGCGCGCTCCCGCAGCACCCCGGTGGGCGTTCCGTCGGCGGCCCGCTCGATCCGGCCGCCTTCAGGGTCCGGGGAGACGGCGCCGACCCGCGCGCGTCGCAGCGCCACCGGCGAGGCCCAGGCCGAGTGGCCGTCGTGGCTGGTCAGGTACGCCGGCCGGTCCCCGACCGCCTCGGCCAGTCGGGCTGGATCGCCGCTCGTCAGCACCTCGTTCCGCCAGCCGCGCCCCAGGACCCAGCCGTCGACCAGAGGCCCGCCTGCGGTCGCCGCCAGCAGCGCGACCAGCTCGTTGAAGCGCTCGACGTGGTCGAACAGCGGCTTCCGACGCGCCCGCGCCATCTCGACCAGGTGGAGGTGCGCGTCGTGAAGGCCGGGCAGCACCGCCGCGCCGCCGTGGTCGAGCACCCGGGCATCGCGGGGAGCCGCGGACAGCACCTCGTCCCGCGCCCCCACCGCCGCGACCCGTCCGTCCACGATCACCAGCCCCTCGGCGGTCTCGACCCCGCCCGGCGCGAACGCCACCGCCACCTCGCCGAGCACGACCAGCGGCCCGCTCATCCGGGCGCTCCGGGTCCATGCCCCGTTCGGGGCGTCTTCACGTAGGTCGGCTCAGCGGGCCCGAACACGATGCGAGCCAGCGCAAACGGGACCACCGGCAGCCAGTGGGCGAGGAACAGGCTTCCGCGCAGGGCTCCGCCGACCAGTGTCTGCCCGCGTCGGCCCTCCGCCGCCAGGCCGGCGAGGGCCAGGGCGAAGGTCCCGATCCAGTAGCCGACCACCAGCAGGAGCGGTAGCGACCAGGCCGGTTCGCCTCCGGTGACCAGCGCGAGCAGCGCGAACGCGATCGAAGCGAGCATGAGCGGCGGCACGATGAACTCGGCCAGGAACGAGACGAAGTCCAGCTTGCGTCCGACGGGGATCGACGCCCGCAGGATGGCCGGACCGTAGGCCACCAGACGGCGCAGGCTGCCCTCCGCCCAGCGCAGCCGCTGCGGCCAGAGCGGGGAGACCGACTCGACCGCCTCCTCGCCCACGCTCGCCTCCGGCGCCACCGTCACCCGCTCGCCGGCTGCCACCAGCCGGCTGGAGAGGTCCAGGTCCTCGGTCAGCGCCCGCTCCCCCCAGCCGCCGATCCGCTCGAGCACCGCGCGCCGGACGAACATCCCGTTGCCGTGCAGCTCGGTCGTACCGCCGACCGACCAGCGCCCGCACTGGCTGGCCATGTCGATCAGGTGCTCCTCGGCCTGCGCGGCGGTCAGCCACGACGCGTGGCGGTTCGTCGGCCGCCGCAGCGCCTGGAGGCCCGCGGCGTCGGGGTCGCGCTCCCAGGCCGTCATGGCCCGCGCCAGGAAGTCCGGGCCGACGCGCGAATCCGCGTCGATGGCCACGATCACCTCGCCGCGCGCGAACGGGGTCGCGTGCTGGAGCGCCGCGCCACGGGTCGCGGGCCCGCTGCCCGGCTCGCGCCTCGCCACGCGCACCCGCTCCCCGTAGTCCTCGGCCACGCGCCGGGCGATCTGGCCCGTCCCGTCTGTCGACCCGTCGTCCACCACCACCACCTCAAAGCGTGGCCTGCCCGCGGCGTGGTACAGCTGCGTGGCCAGGTCGCGGGTGATGGCCTCGATCACCGGCGCCTCGTCCCTGGCGGGCACGACCAGCGTGACGAACGGCTGCGTGGCGCCCGCGCCCTGCGGGGCCACCAGCTGGTCTCCCGCGGGGGCCGAGCGGATCGCGTCGTGCATGGTGCGCCAGCCGCGCCAGGCGAGGTAGCCCACGTAGCTGACGCTCAGCACCACCGCCAGCTGGACCGGCAGCGCCACCCACCACGACAGCGAGGCGAGCCACGCCACCCCGATGCTCGCCAGCAGGAGCGCCGCGGCTGCCGCCCTAGCTCCCATCCACCCGCCGTTCAGGTGGCGTGGGACCGGCGAAGCGGTGCAGCCCGAGGGCGGCGTTGTGGCGCCACGAGGCGACGCCGGCGCCGACGATCCCCACCCCCAGCACGCCCAGCACGATGGGGATCCCCGCGCCGGGGAAGAAGATGTCGAGCACGTCCGCGGTCAGCGGTGCCGCGACGACCGGGAAGAAGGCGGCGATCGACAGGAGCGTGTTGAGGATGCCGAAGATGCGGCCCCGGACCTCGTGCGGCAGCTCCTCCTGGAGCGCGGTCTGGGCGGGGATGGCGACGAACGTGTACTCCACGCCGGCGATGACGGCGGTGACCACCACGACGGCGATGACGCTGATGATCGGCGCCAGCACCTCGGGCAGGGTCGCCTCGATGGGGACCACCGCCGGGTGGAGCAGCAGGCTGACCGGCTTGACCAGCGCCAGCGCCAGCCCGGTGAAGCCCATGGCGATCAGTCCGATGTCGATCACCAGCCGCTTGGGAAGCCCCTTGCCGTAGCTGTTGAGGAACAGAATGCCGATGACGGCGCCGATGCCGGCCGGACCCATGATGAAGAAGAAGTCCTCGCTCGACAGGCGCAGGATCTGGGTGGCGAAGCCGGGCCCGATGGCCCCAAGCACCCCGATCAACGAGGTCGCGATCCCCAGGTAGGTCAGCGACCAGAACGTCTGCCGGTGGCCACGAGCGTAGGCGATCCCCTCCCGCAGCTGGGCGGTGAACTCGGCCACCGCGTCACGGGTGCTGCGGGCGCGGACGTGCTCCCGGTCCGGCGGGACCCTCGGCAAGGGCAGGATCGCGATGCCCGCCAGCACGAACATGATCGCCACCACCACGAAGACCGTGTTCGCGCCGGCGGTGGTGAGCAGCAGCGGACCGAGGAACCCAAAGCCCAGCGCGAAGGTGGCGTTGATGGTCAGCACGAAGACCGAGTTCGCGGCCAGCAGGTGCCGGCGGTCGACGATGCGCGGGATGGCGGTCAGCTCGGCCGGCGCGAAGAAGGCCGTCACCGTGGCCACGAACAGGTTGATCAGCAGGATCAGGCCGACGTTTGGCCCGACGAACACGAACAGCACGATCCCGCCGGCGCGCAGGAGGTTCGAGGCCAGGAGGATCAGCTTGGCATCGGTCCGCTCGACGTACACGCCGGCGATCGCCGAGAAGAGGACCGCCGGCACCAGGAAGCTCAGGATCAGCATGGCGGTGAAGGTGTTCGACTGGGTGGTGCCGTACACCACCGCCATCAGCGCGGCGAGCACCATGTTCGCCGCCAGCTGGCTCAGGACCTGGGCGGTCCACAGGGCGACGAAGCCGCGGTTGCGGAAGACGGTTCCCGCTCCGCGGAGATCCTGCCCTCCCAGGTCCTGGGGAAGGTCGACGTGCGCCATCTGGCTAGGCGTCGTCCGTGCCGCGCTCGAGGAAGGCGCTGAACCGCCGCTCCACGTCCAGGCGGTCCATCAGGATCCGGTGCCCGCAGCCCTCGCACACCAGGCCGATGTCGGCCCCCAGCCGCACCACCCGCCAGTCGTGGCTGCCGCACGGGTGGGCCTTGCGGAGGCGGAGCCGGTCGCCGATGCGGAGGTCGAGCGGAGCGGCCACCGCCTCGGTCACCCCTGGCCCTCGGCGGCGGTGGCGCCGGTGAAGTTGAACCCGGCGATCCGCAGCGCCGGCGCGTGACACCAGATGCCGCTGTACTCCGCGGCCAGCAGCCTCGTGGTGTCGGCGACCGCCTCGATCGACGAGAAGGCCTCCGGCACCGACTGCGTGAACCGGAGGTTGCGGACCGGGCGCGTCACCTCTCCGTCCTCGATCAGGAAGGTGCCGTCCTTGGTCATGCCGGTCAGGATCGCCCGCTTGGGGTGAACGATGTTCACGTAGTGAAAGCGGGTGACCCAGATCCCGCGCTCGATGCCGCGCACGAGCTCGTCGCGGGGGGTCGTGCCGGGCTGCATGAACAGGTTCCAGGCCAGCGGACCCCACGGGTTCGGGGCCGGGAGGGCGTGGCCGGTGGACTCGACGCCAGCGCGCGCGGCGGTGGCGGAGTCGTGCACCACGGCCCGCGCCACGCCGTCCACGACCAGGTCCACCCGCTGCTTGCGCACGCCCTCGAAATCGATCCCCGACGGAACCCCGGCGGCGTCGGTGCCGTCATCGCGGATCGTCACGTTCGGTCCCATCACCCGCTCGCCGAGCTCCATGAACGAGCGTCCCTCCTCGAGCGCCAGGGCGGAGAAGCCCTCCAGCGACAGGTACTCGAGGATGGTGGCCACCGCGTACTCCTCCAGCACCACCTGGTACGCGCCGGGCTCGACGTCGACCGGGTTCTCGCCGCGCCGCGCCTTCTCTGCCGCCTCGGCGCCGACCGCCGCCGCATCGATCTGGCTAATGTCGGAGCCGGCCGCCTGCGCGTACCCCGAGCGACCCTCCGCGTCCGCCACGGTGATCAGCTTCGCCTCGCTCAGCCGCTTGCGGCTGCGGACGCCGCGCGTGTTGCCGACCGCCACCACCGCCGCCTCGCTGGAGAAGGCGCCGCTGGCCCGCAGCCCGCGGGCCGCGCGGATGGCCGCCTCGGCTCCCGCCGCGCGCACGGCGGGGCTGGCCTGCGCGGTAGCCTCGCTGAAGCCGGTCTCGTCGTCGACGCGCTCGTCAGCGGCGGGGAGCACGGCGGTGCGGGGGTTGGGAGCGGCGCGTCGGGCCAGGGCGCGTGTCCGCTCCACCAGCTCGGCCAGGCTGGCAGGGTCGAGCCGGTTGGTGCGCGCCACGCCGGCGCGGCCGTCCTCGATCAGCCGCAGCTGGAGCGACGCGTCGTGCTCCGCCACGTTCTGGTGGATGGCCGAGCTGGCGAAGCGGGTGAGGGCGTGGTCCCGGACCAGCAGCAGCGCCTCCGCCTCGCCGTCGCCCACCAGGTCGAGAACCTGGTCCAGCAGCTCGTCGCTGCGGTCGGCGACGCTCACCACCGGCCCACCCCGACCTGCACCCCCCGGAAGCGCGCCGGAGCGGCGCCGTGGCCGACATGCGCGGATTGGATCGGCTCTCCCTTGCCACAGTTGGGGATGCCCCAGAGCGTGTAGTCCGACGGGCCACCGACCGCGTCGCAGCTGCCCCAGAAGCGCGGCGTGATGCCGGTGTAGGTCGGGTTGCGAACCAGCTGCGCGCGCCGCCCGTTGCGGATCAACCAGCCGGCCTGGGCGCCGAACTGGAAGTTGAGGCGCCGGTCGTCGATGCTCCAGCTGCGGTTCGTCTCGACCAGCAGCCCCTCGTCCGTGTCGGCCACCAGGTCCTCCAGGGTGCCGGCCGCGCCGGGCAGCAGGTTGATGTTCGTCATCCGGATCAGCGGGATCCGGTTCCAGCCGTCCGCGCGCGAGCTGCCCATGCTGCGGCCCCCCACCCGCGGCGCGGTCTGGCGGTCGGTCAGGTAGCCCACGAAGAGGCCGGCCTCGACGATCGGCACCCGCTGCGCGGGCACGCCTTCGTCGTCGAAGCCGAACGTCCCCAGGCCGCCGGCCGCGGTGGCATCGGCTTCGATGTGGACCAGGTCCGATCCGTAGCGGAGGGTTCCGAGCTTGTCGAGGGTGAGAAACGAGGTGCCCGCGAAGCTCGCCTCCATCCCCAGCACCCGGTCGAGCTCGATGGGGTGGCCGCACGACTCGTGGACCTGGAGCGCCATCTGGCTCGACCCGACCAGCAGCGTCATCTCGCCGGCGGGGCACTGGGGCGCGGTCAGCAGGGCCACGGCCTCCTCGGCGATCCGCTCCCCGTGGGCGGGCAGGTCCCAGGCGCGCAACGCCTCGAAGCCGCCGGTCACGTTCTGGCCCCCGTGGGAGTTCGGGTAGCTGCGCTGCTGCACCTCCCCGTCGCCGACGGCGGTGGCCTCGATCCCGGCGCCGACCTCCACTAGATCCTGCTCGATGCCCGCGCCCTGCGTGGAGGCGAACAGCTTGTGCTCGCGCGCCACGTTCATGCTCCCCTCACGGATGGTCGCCCCCCGCACCCGGGACATCGCCTCGTCGGCGGCGAGCAGGATGGCCAGCTTCTCCTCCAGCGGGACCGCGAAGGGATCCTCCTCGAAAGGGGTGCGATAGGTGCCGGACTGCGGCGGCGTGTCGTCCAGGACGATCGCCTCCCCGCGGACCGCCCCGCTCGCACGCGCGATCTCGACCGCCTCACCCGCCACCCGGTCCGCCTCTCCGGGGTCGAGCTCGCGGCTGGCGGAGAACCCCCACGCGCCATCGAGCAGGACGCGGACGCCGAACCCGGTGCTGACCTCGTGCGAGGCCGCCTCCAGGGCACCGTTCTTGACCGTCAGCGACTCGGCCTCGTGACGGGTGACGCGCACGTCGGCGTAGCTCGCACCGGCGGCCTGCGCGGTGTCCAGGGCTCGCTCGGCCAGGTCGTTCACGGCATCACCAGGATCGTGGGTCTGGGTCGTGAGTCGGCCGGCGCGCCGGAACCGGCGTCCGGCGGCGCGTCCCGACGGGTGGCCGGATGGGCCGGCCTCGGGAGCCGCCACTCTACGGTTCGCCTCTCGCGCCGGTCAAGGCGAGCGTCGGTCGCGCGCATCATTCCACCGGCTGCGCCACGCTGGGCGTCAGGTCGCGGCGCGTGGCGGGCAGCACCAGCCCGAGTCGCTGCTCGGCGTCGATGGTGGCGCTGACGAACAGCTCGAGCTGGCTGATGATGCCGCCCGGTCGCTCCAGCGCCGCCACCAGCCCGTCGGGATCGCCGATGGCGCGGATGGTGAAGGTCCCGCCGATCTCGACCCCGTCGATCTCCAGCGTGCGCGGCCCCTGGACCGCGACCGAGGCGGCGTGGATCCGGACGCTGTCGACGGCGATCGCCTCGGCGCCGGCGTTGCGCAGCTCGTAGACCAGGTCGTTGAGGGCGATGGCGTCCAGCGACCCGCTGATCCGCAGCTGCACGCCCTGCCCCTCGACGCCCAGCAGCCCTCCGAAGGCCTGGATCCGGCGGAGGTCCTCCCGGGTCACCTCGAGCGCGCTCCGGCCCTGCGCCTCGGCGACGCGGTACTCGCGCAGCTGCTCGCGCAGGCTGCTCAGGCTGGCGCGCAGCTCCCCGTTGCCGGCGGACAGGGTCTCGATCACCGTCGACAGCTCCTGGGGCGAGAGGCTCGACAGCTCGGTCTGCCTGGCCTGCGAGCGGAGCTGCACGACCAGCAGCATCCCGAGCAGCAGGGCGACGCCGAAGAGGCTGAGCTGTGCGCTCCAGCGACCCACCTACTCGCCCTCCACCGGCACGCCCCAGCGCATGGAGGTCGAGCCCACGAACTGCGGCAGCACCAGCTCCGCGGCATCGGCGGTGGCGAACTCGAGCCCGAACACCTCGATCCGTCGCGCCACCCGGCCGAGGTAGGCCGGGTGGGCCAGGAAGCGCTGGTGGAGCCCGGCCGGCCCGATCGCCTCGATCCGGAACGGTGGGTTCAGGAAGCCGGTGTTGACCAGGATCGAGGCTCCGACCCCGTAGATCGAGCTGCGCGAGACGAGGCGCTCACCGTTGATGGCGATCGCCTCTGCCCCCGACGCCCACAGGGCGGTCACGATGTCGCGCAGGTCGTCGACCTGCACCACGTACCGCGACGGGTTCTCGCCCGGCGGCACGGCCCGCTTCGAGTCGCTGATCTCGACGATCACGCCCGTGCCGCGGACCGGCACCAGCCCGGCCACCAGGCGTGCGGCGTCCAGCTCTCGGCCGAGCGCCTCGAGCGCAGACTGTGATCCCGCCGCCCCCTCCTGGAACTGCTGGACCTCGGCCTCCGCCTCCCCGATCTGCTCGCGCAGCAGCGCCTGCTCCTGCTGGAGCGCGACCGCCTGGCGCGCCAGTACCTGCTGGGCCGAGGAGGCGAACTCCTGGCGAGCGCCGGCGCTGTTCCACTGTGCGGCGATCACGAAGCCGACCACTGCCAGCGCCGCGCCCACGCTGACCGCCCAGCCTCCCAGGCCACGCCGCCGGCGGCTCGCCGCCACCCGAGAAGCGGAGGTCATGGCCCCGCCGGCCTCCGGCGGAGCCAGAGGACGAGACCGGCGCCGAAGGCGACCGCCAGCAGCGAGACGGCGCCGAGCGCGAGCGGGAGGCTGCCCTCCTCGCCCGGCGCGGCGGGCGGCTCAGCGGGGCCGGCGGTCGGAGAGGCGACCGACGGCTCGCCCGGGTCCACGGTCGGCAGGTCCACGATCGTCGGCAGCAGCTCGCGGGGCCGCACCGGCTCCGGCCGGTCGACGCCGAAGCTCGCGAAGTAGGCGTCGTACAGCTCCTCGAGCGAGCGGCCGGTCCCCGCCCGCAGCGCCTCCGCGTCGCTCGCCCCCTCGCGGTAGGCGCCGGCGATGTCGGCCACCGCCCCCGCGCCGTGCTCGCCGATGATCATGTCGACCATGGTCGCCCCCTGCGCGTAGGCGAGCGAGGAGCCGCGGCTGCTGATCGGAAAGGCGGCCTCGATCGCCTCGAAGGCCAGCAGTCCCCCGCCGGTCGCCTCGAAACGGACCAGCGCGCGCTCGGCGTCCGCGCTCTCGCGCTCCGACCAGCGCGCGATCCCCTCGTTCAGCCAGCGGGCCGGCTCGTGGAACGGGTTGTCGGTCGCATCGTGGAAGACGACGTGGGTCACCTCGTGGACGACGGTCGTCTCGAGCCAGCTCATGTCGCCGGCGCGCCGCCACATGAAGATGGTGCGGAGGTGGGAGTACGTGGCGGCGCCGGTCCACTCCCGCTGCCCCGGCCCGAGCGCCCCGAAGAAGTCCGCGTCGCTGTCGTAGATGAAGATGTCGACCGGACCGCTCATCTCGTGGTCCAGCAGCCCCTCTGCCCGCCGCACGCCGTCCGCGCTCAGCTCGCCTAGCCGGCGGGCCACCGCCTCCGCGTCGCCGTACCAGTGCACGGTCGCCTCGCCGATCTGCGCACGCCGCCAGTCCAGCCCGGGTCGATCGTCGTCGTACAGCAGCTCCCCCTCGCTGCTCAGCACCTCGCGCTCGCCGACGTTCGCGCGCCAGCGGTAGCGGATGGTCGAGTTGGGGACCACGTAGTCGCGATCCGCGTCCCAGCGGTACGTCGCCGTCCCGCCCTGCGGCACCACCGGCGCAACGAACAGCGACTCCCCGTCGCCCATCCACAGCAAGAGCTCCAGTCGTTCCGGGGTGCCGCCCTCCAGCTCCACCGAGAAGACCAGCTCCTCGCCGAAGGTCGCGTCCGCGGTCGGCGTCCCGAAGCCGGTGAAGCCGAGCGACGGCATGGGCGCGGCGAGACCGACCGCCACCAGGAGCGCGAGCGCGGCCGCGGCGGCGCGGCTCAGGCGTCCCACGACACGAGCCCCAGGTCCAGCAGGCCGGTGGTCAGGTTGCCGACCCCGCGCAGCCCGTCGCGGACGAGCCACCAGCTCGCCCCGTAGGCCCAGGGGATGATCGGCGCCTGGTCGTCGACGCGCGCCTCCACCTCGGCGTAGGCGGCCGACTGCTGATCGGGATCCAGCACCGCCGCCGCCGCCTCGAGCCGCGACACGAACTCCGGGTCATCCCAGCCGCCGTAGTTGCTGCTCGCACCGGGGAGGAGCAGCAGCCCGTACAGGGCTTGCGGCGACGGGTAGTCGATGATCCAGTTGATGGTGAAGATCTGCTCGGGATGCTGCTCCAGGTCGGCCAGGTAGTCCAGGAAGTCCATCGACTGCACCTCGAACTCAACGCCCAGCACCTCGCGCCAGGTGGCGATCGCGGGCGACATCCCCAGGCCGGTGCCGTTGACGGTGATCGTCCCCAGCTCGGATCCCTCCTCGTAGCCCGCCTCCCTCAGCAGCTCCAACGCCTCGTCGGGGTCGCCGGCCAGCTCCGCTGCGTCGATCTCCCACCCGGCAGGCCAGACGGCGGGCGGGACGACGCTGCTGGCAGGCTCCGCCGATACGCCCGCCGACAGCTCCACCAGCCGGTCCCGGTCGAGCGCGAGCGCGAACGCGCGCCGCACCAGCGGGTCATCGAAGGGGGGCCGGGTGGTGTCGAAGCCGATGAACTGGACGTTGGCCGGCGCGCCCGGCTGGAGGGACGGGCCGAGCTCCCGGTCGTGCGCGATCCAGGCGGCGTCGAACCAGGGCACCCCGACCAGGTCGACCTCGTTGTTGGCAAACGCGGTCGCCGCGTTCCCCTCCAGGCGGCCGATCCAGCGCACCTCGTCGATCGGGGGCGGCCCGAGCACGTACTCGGCGTTCGCGCGGAGCACCAGGCCCTCGCCATCGGCCCGTTCGACCACGTAGGGCCCGGAGCCCACGAAGCCGTCGGTCGTCTGCCAGTCGCGGGAGGCATCGGCGGCGCGCGGCACGACGAAGGTGGCCGGGCTGGCGAGCAGAGCCGGGAAGTAGCCGGCCGGGTGGCGGAGCCGCACCACCAGGGTGGACGCGTCGACGGCTTCGATCCCGACCTGCTCCTCGCCCAGCCGTCCCGCCCGACGATCGGCGGCGCCCTCGACCAGGCCGAGAACGTCGGGGGCGGTGGCGCCGACCTCCGGATCCAGGAGGCGCAGCCACGAGCGGCGCACGTCGCTCGCCTCGAGCGGCGTGCCGTCGCTGAACCGCAGCCCCTCCCGAAGCGTGAAGGTGTAGGTGCGGCCGTCGTCGCTGACGCTCCACGACCGAGCCAGCGACGGGTACACCTCGGCCTGCTCGTCCAGGCGCGTCAGGCCCGCGTAGAGCTGGAGCATCAGCTGCACGTCGCCCTGGTCGGCGATGAACGCGGGGTCGAGCGACTTCACCTCTCCCCCGACGTACCGCAGCACCGGTCCGGCGCCCACCGTCCCGGGGGCGCAGCCGGTGGTGACGAGGAGCAGGAGCGCGATCCCCAGGCGCGTCAGCCGCTGGAGGCGAGGCATCCGCGAGCCGCGGGGCGGCGATGTGGGAGGGTCAGCGCCGGGGCGCGCCGAAGGTGGGCGCCGGCGGGTCGGGGTGGCACGGCCGGTAGTATACGGGCCCGTGCCCCAGACCCACGAGCACCGCTTCCGGCCGCAGCCGCCGGGAGACCTGACGCTGCGCCAGTTCGTCGAGTCGCTCCGCCGCTGGACCCCGGAGATGCGCCAGATCGCGCAGATCGCGCTGACCCGGACCGAGGCCGAGCGGCAGCAGTACCTGCGCGCCTTCCACGCGCAGCACGAGCACCGCCAGCCCGGCCGGCTCGACAGCTTCGTCCGATGGGCCTACTCCGACCCTCGCCTGGAACACGTGCCAGCGCTGCTGGCCGAGCTGGAGCGGGGCGACGACGACGACTCGGGCGCCCTCGAGCACGAGGCCGACGTGCTGGTCCAGATGCGCGCCGACGGCAAGACCCCGGCACAGCGAGTGCGGGACTACCTGTCGCTGCTCGGCATCGAGGGCAGCGAGCAGGTGCGGCAGGCGATCCGCCGCCTGCTCCCGCCCGGCACGTCGGACGCAGCGGTGACCGCCACGATCCGCAGCATGCGGCGACGCTGGCTCGAGCGGTACGGCGACGACCCGTTCTTCGCCGAGGATTGAGAGAGGAGACGATGGCGCACACCCCCGCGCCGGGCACGGCGCTCGTGACCCGGCACTCGCTGCGCGTGCTGGGCTGGGCGGCGGTCGCCTACTCCGCCGTGGGGGCGGTCCTGCTCGTAGTGGCCGCGGTCATCGCCGGCGGAGCGGTCGCCGACGCCGGCGGGCTGACGCGTGCCGTGGGGCGGTCCCTGCTGGCCGCGACTGCGACCGTGGAGAGCTCCGCGGCCGCCTTCGAGGGCTTCGACGCGAGCCTCGACCGCGCCGGCCGGGCGACGGGCGAGGCGACCATCCTGGTCCGCGACGCGTCGACCACCATGGAGCGCCTGGCCACCTCGCTGGGGATCACCATCTTCGGGACGCAGCCGCTCAGCCCGCTCCAGGCCGATGCGGCGGCGAGCGCCGAGCAGCTCGCCGCGGTGGGCGACGAGCTCCAGGAGCTGACCGGCGCGCTGACCGCGAACCGCGGCGACGTGGCGGCCATCAGGACCGGCCTCCAAGAGCTCGCAGTCCGGCTGGACGAGCTGCGTGAGCGGATCGAGCCACTCGCCGGCGACGGGGTGCGACCGGGGATCGTGGAGCCCCTGCTGCTGGCCATGCTCGCCTGGACGGTCCTTCCCACCGTCGGCAGCCTGCTGCTGGGCGTCTACCTGCTGCGCCTGTCCCGGCGGCTGCCCGTCTAGCGGAGGCCGCGCCGAGGCGCCGCGGATACCGCTCTCCGCGCCGTCGGACGCCGTCTCGCTCAGTCGGCCCGGCGCAGCACGCGGCGGAGGCGCATCAGCGAGCCGAGGTACAGGAGCACGCCCAGCCCGCCGAGGGCGCCGAGCATCCAGGCGTTCCGCAGCTCCCCGCGCAGCATCCCCTGCTGGAGCAGCTCGATGCCGTGGGTCACCGGCAGGGCGTACGCGGCATAGCGGACCCAGCCGACGAACTCCTCCGGCGGGAGGACGAAGCCCGAGAAGAAGACCGACGCCAGCAGGACGAGCATCGACAGCTGCACCGCCTGGCGCTCCGAGTCGGCGACCAGGCTGATCAGCAGCCCCACGCCCAGCGAGGCGAAGGTGAGGAGCAGCACGATCCCCGCGAAGACCGGCCAGCCCGACAGCAGCGGCACACCGAGCGCGTACACCATCAGGCCCACCACGGCCGCGCTCACCGCCAGGCTGAGCACGGCATAGGCCACGTACTTCCCGACCAGCACCTCCATCGAGTTCACCGGCGCCACGCGGAACAGGTCCATCTGGCCGCCCAGCCGCTCGCGCACCATGGACAGGGCGGTGAGGGTGACCGCCAGGTGCTGGAGCACCAGGGCGAACACCGCTGGCCCGAAGAACGAGATCACCTCCGGTCGGGTGGGCGCCACGTTGGTCGTCTCGGCGCGGGTGGGCCGGGCGATCACGTCGGGCGGGATGTCGGCCAGCTCGTCGACGCCCTGCGCCCGGGCCAGGCTGATCCCCTCCGAGGCGGCCTGCCGGATGATCTCGCTGTTCAGCTCGCTGACCACGATCGAGGTCGCGAGGTGCGCGAGCGAGTCGTTGACCGGGTCCACCTGGTTCCAGGCGACCTCGAGCACCGACTGCTCGCCGTTGCGCAACCGTTCGGCGGCGTCGTCGGGGACGACCACCAGGATCTCCGTCACCTGCCTCCGCAGCCGCTCCCGCGCGGCGGCTTCGTCGTCGCTGAGGTAGGTGACGTTGAAGCGCCCCTCCGACAGCCCCTGGTAGTACTCGGGATCGGTCGGCAGCTCGCTGCCGGGTGGAATCACGATCTCCGCGTCGAAGGGCTGGCGGTAGCCGGTGTAGCCGATGCCGAAGATCAGCATCACGAAGAAGGGCCCCAGCACCACGCTGGCGAGGACGCCCGGCCTGCGCACGACCTCCCGCAGCTCCTTGCCCATGAACGACGTCACGCGGACGAAGCTCTTGCCCGCGTCAGCGAGCATGGACCGCCTCCTCGGCGCGCTCGTCGGTGGCGGGAGCCTGCCCGTTCCCGCGCTCCGCCCGGCGGCGGCCGACCATCTCGGTGAAGACCTCGTCGAATGAGGGCTGGTACTCCTCGATCGACGCCACCCCGATCCCCTTCCGATTCAGCTCGTCGAAGATCTGGGGCGTGGCGGTGGCGGCCTCGTCGGCGACCACGATCAGGCGCCGCGCCTCCGGCTGCCGGACGTTCAGGACGCCGGCCACGTCGGCCAGCACGTCGGGGTCCACGGCGCGCCGCGTCACCACGTCCAGCACGTCTCCCCCGAACACGCTGCGCCGCATCTGGTCGGGCTCGTCGGTCGCCACCAGCTCGCCCTCGGCCAGCAGAGCGACCCGGTCGCAGTGTCCCGCCTCGCCAACGTACTGCGTGGTCACCAGCAGCGTGCGCCCCTCGTCGCGCAGCCGCCGCAGCTCCCTCCAGATCGCCTCGCGCAGCATGGGGTCGATCCCCGCCGTCGGCTCGTCGATGAACAGCACGTCCGGCTCGTGCACCAGCGCGCAGGCCAGCTCGAGGCGGCGCTGCATCCCGCCCGAGAGGTCCCGGGCGACGCGGTCCCGGGCGTCCCACAGGTCGACCACGTCCAGCGCGCGCCGGATCAGGCGGCCCCGCCGCCAGAACGGGATTCCGTACAGGGCGGCCACGAAGCCGACGTTCTCCCGCGCGGTCAGGTCGTGGTACAGCGAGAAGAGCTGGGGCATGTAGCTGATCCGCTCCCTGGCCCCGCGGCCGAAACGCATCGGCTCCTCGTCGAGCACCCTGATCTCGCCGTCGTGCGGCTCCAGGGTGCCGGTCAGCATGCGGATGACGGTCGTCTTGCCGGAGCCGGAGGGGCCGATCAGGCCCAGGATCGTGCCGCGCTGCACGGACAGGCTCACGTCGCGGACCGCGGTGACCGTCCCGAAGCGGCGCGTCACGCCACGCATCACGATCACCCCGTCCGGCACCACATCCGGCTCATCGACCGGCCGGGCCGCGGGGTGCGAAGACGGTGGGGCGAGTGGCGCCGGGCGGATCCGCACGCCGGGTCGCGAAGCAAGGGGTATGCCGAGCGGTCAGTCGCCCTGGGCCAGATTGCGTCGCAGCCGGTCCGCGTCGCGCGGGGCGTGGCCGCCGACGTCGTTGTTGAGGTACACGTACGCGTCGTGGCCGAGCTCCGCCCATCCTCGAAGCCGATCGGCCCACCGATCGAGCTCGGCGTCGGGATACCGGCCGCCATAGCGCTCGCCGGCTCCGTGCAGCCGCAGGTACACGAACGGCCCGACCAGCTCCAGTGGGGACCGCGAGCCGGGCATGTCGTGGATGCAGCGGGCGATCCCCCGATCGGCCAGCAGGTGGTCGATCTCCGGGTGGTACCAGCTCGGATCGCGGAACTCGATCGCCTGGAGGCGGCGCCGGGGCAGCGCCGCCAGGAATGCCTCCAGGCGCGGCCGATCGCGCCCCCAGCGTGGCGGCAGCTGGTAGAGAACCGGCCCCAGCCGGTCCCCCAGGGCCGAAGCGGCACTCCAGAGCCGCCTCAGCGGCTCCTCGGGCTCCCGCAGCCGCCGCAGGTGGGTGAGGTATCGGCTGGCCTTGACCGCGAAGCAGAACCCGGCCGGGACGCGTCGAGCCCAGGCGGCGAAGGCATCGGCGGAGGGCAGACGGTAGAACGAGTTGTTGAGCTCGACGGTGTCGAAGGCCAGGGCGTAGTGCTCCAGCCACCGCGCCTGGGACAGGTCGGGCGGGTAGAAGCTGCCCCGCCAGTGGCGGTACTGCCAGCCCGAGCAGCCGATGCGGAGCGCCGGCGCCCGGCGGCGCGAGCTCATGGCGCGACCAGGGTCAGGCACGGAGTATGCGCCTGGTCGCGGGCATGCGACCGATCTGGAAGGGCGCCATCAGCTTCGGGATGGTCACGATCCCGGTGAAGCTGTACACGGCGACCGAGCAGAAGGACATCCGGTTCAGGCTCCTGCACCGCAAGGACGGGGCGCCGATCCGGGAGAAGCGGGTCTGCACCGCCGATGGCGAAGAGGTGGACTGGGACGACCTGGTCCGCGGCTACGAGGTCGGCAAGGACGAGTTCATCGTGCTCGAGCCGGAGGAGATCGAGGAAGCGAAGCCCGAGTCGGCGACCACCATCGACATCGGCGACTTCGTCGACCTGACCGAGATCGACCCGATCTACTTCGAGAAGACGTACTTCCTCGAGCCGGCGGACGTGGGGGCGAAGCCCTTCACCCTCCTGCGCCGGGCGCTGGAGGAGACCGGGCGGGTGGCGGTTGCCCGGGTGACGATCCGTTCCAAGGAGCGGCTGGCGACGGTGCGCACCTTCGACGGCACGCTGGTGCTCGAGACGATGCACTGGCCCGACGAGATCCGATCGGTCGGGGCGCTCGACCTGCCGGAGGGCAAGGCCGCAGAGTCGCGCGACAAGGAGCTCGACATGGCGCGCTCCCTGGTGGAGAGCCTCTCGGACCGCTTCCGTCCCGACGAGTACCAGGATCGGTACCGGGTGGCGCTCCAGGAGCTGATCGAGCGGAAGATGCGCGGCGAGCAGCGGGCGGCGAAGCGACGCAAGCCCGAGCCGAAGGTGGTCGACCTGATGGAGGCG
>CAYXZN010000003.1:0-6157 GCA_964469325.1 uncultured Steroidobacteraceae bacterium | reverse complement strand
AAGCGCGGCGGCAAGCAGGCCGAGGAGGGCGGCAAGCGCGGCCGATCCAGGAAGCGCCGGGCGGCGTGACCGATGGACGAGGAGAGGACGGACGAGCCGACCATGGACGAGCGAAAGCCCCTCGACGCCGGTCACGACGCCCCGTCGCACCCGTGGCGCTCGGCCGACGAGGTGCGCGGCGACCTCGCTGACGAGACCGCGGAAGAGCGGACCGATGCCGACGCCCTGCCGCAGTCCGGGCGCCGACGCGAGCCGGGAGCCGACGTGGCCGTCGAGGACGACGCGGGACGGCAGGCCGGGGAGGAGCAGCCGACGCGGGACACCGGCCAGGAGGCGGGCTCCGTCAGCGAGCCCGGCTGAGTGTCACCCTCGCTCCCGGCGCCGGGTCGCGTCGCCCTCCGGGGTGACGTCGTAGCGGTAGGCGGGGTCATCCTCCGGCAGGCCGTGCTCGCCGCCGTAGCCTCCCTCGCGATCCGCGAGATTCGTCGATCCGCCCGCCTTGTCCGGGTCACTGGCGCGTTCGCCGGCGACCTGCCGCCGGTGCGGAGCCGATGCGTCGCTCGACTGGCGCGTGACGGATCCGCCAAGGCGGGGGTCGCTCGCCTCGCGCAGCTCTGCGGGGACGAACGCCTCCTGGCCGCCGTCTTCGGGCGTCAGCGCCCCCGTCTCGCCGGTCAGCGCAGCACCGCCCGACTCCCCGCGGTCGATCGGCCCCGGCCGACCCGTCTTCTCGACGTTCGGATCGCCCTCGTCGGAGCTGCTGGCGGGCCGCAGCCGATCATTCATCGCGCTCCTCCTCGAGCAGCACCTTGGGCAGGCCGGCGCGCAGCGCGCCGCCGTCGCCGGGGATCTCTGCCTCTTCGCGATCATCGCGGGCGAACGCCGCCGGGCTCTGCCGATCGTTGACCGCCGGCCGCAGCGATGCGGCCGCCTGGAGGGTGTGGATCACCTCGCGGACCCGGTACCGGTGGCAGCGGCCTCGCTCGTCGATGTACTCGACCACGTCGCGAACGCGCGGCAGCGGAGCGGGGTGCTCGAGGTCGGCCGGGCGCGGCCCGGCCGGCCCCAGAAAGACGGCGGTCCAGGGCATGAGCCCCGCCGGCTCGCTCTCCGCCGGGTACGCGGGCCCCTGCGGGCGCTCCTCGGTCGGACCCGCCCGCGTCGCGGTGCCTTCGCCGACGTGGCGCGGCGTGTCCGGCTGACCGGTCATCGGGTCAGCTCAACGGACCTTGCTCTGCTCGACCTCGCCGCGCCACGCACCGGTCTCGACGCCGCGGCTCTCGACGAACTCCTTGAAGCGCTCCAGGTCGCCCTCCACGCGACGGTCGAGCAGCCCCAGCGCGTCGCCGGCGCCCTCGATCGGGCCCTCCGGCTCGGCGTCCATCTGGAGTGTGACCCGGGTCGTGCTGTCGTCGATGCGGTGGAAGGTCACCACGCCGGCGTGCCTGGCGCCCGAGGTGCTCCGCCAGGCGATCCGCTGGTCGGGCTCCTGCTCGGTGATCTCCGCGTTCCACTCCTTGGACTTTCCGAAGATCTCCGCCTTCCAGTGCAGGTGCGTGTCGTCCAGCTGGCGGACCTCCTGCACGCCGTCCATGAAGCGCGGGAACTCCTCGAACTGGGTCCACTGGTTGTAGGCCGTCCGCACCGGGACGTTGACCTCGATGGACTTCTCGACGCTGGCCATGCGCGACCCCCTTTCTGCTGCGAGTGTTTGGCTACCACTCGTGCAACCGGCGCGCCAGAATGGACCCATGGGCAGCGATCGACCGCCGATCGAGACCGAGACCCGCGACCGCGCGCACGACCCCGGTCCGGAGGAGGCCGCCCGGCGCGCGGCGCCGATCGACACCCTGGCGGCCGCGCCGATCGAGCCGCCCGGCGGCGGGCCGATCCGGGTTGGCACCGCCTCGTGGACCGACCCCACCATGACCGCCCCCGGCGTCTTCTACCCGGCCGGCGCCGATAGCGCGGAGGAGCGGCTCATCTTCTACGCCAGCCGCTTCCCGATCGTCGAGGTCGATGCGACCTACTACGCCCTCCCCGCCCGGCGTACCGCCGAGCTGTGGCTCGAGCGCACCCCTCCCGACTTCACCTTCGACGTCAAGGCTCACGCGCTGATGACCGGCCAGCCGACGGAGGTGAAGCGGCTGCCGAAGGAGATCCGGGAGGAGCTGCCGCCGGAGCTCCACGAGAAGCGACGCATCTACGGCAAGGACCTGGCGCCGGAGCTGTACGACGCGATCTGGGAGCTCTTCCGGGACGGAATCGCCCCGCTCCACTCGGCCGGCAAGCTGGGAGCCGTCTTCCTGCAGTTCCCGCGCTGGGTGTACCCGTCGAACGAGGCTCGCGAGGCGATCGCCGACGCCAAGCAGCGGATGGGCGACGTACCGATCGCCGTCGAGTTCCGCCACGCGTCCTGGCTGAATGACAAGAACGCCGAGCGGACGCTCCGCTTCCTCGAGGAGCACGACGTTCCGTTCGTCTCGGTCGACGCGCCACCGGGAACGCGCAGCAGCCTGCCGCCGGTGGCGGTCGTCACCTCCCAGCAGCTGGCAGTGGTGCGCTTCCACGGGCGTAGAGTGGAGACCTGGGAGCGGAGCGGCATCCCGGTGGTGGAGCGCTTCCGCTACCTGTACGAGCCGGACGAGCTGGCTGAGTGGGTGCCGAAGATCCGCGAGGCCGCCGGTCGCGTCCGGGAGACGCACGTGCTCATGAACAACTGCTACGCCAACTACGGCACGACGAATGCTCGCGAGATCGCTCAGCTGCTTCAGCAGGCTGACGCGGTCTAATGGCGTGCGTCCGAGGTCGCTGCCCGCCGTCACGCTGGTGGCGGCGATCGTGGCGGCCTGTGCCGGCACAGCACCGGAGGTGACACCGATGACCAGCCAGCCCGACACCCTGCCGATCACCAGCGCCGCGTTCGAGGAGGGGGGTGCCATTCCGCCCCGCCACAGCTGTGACGGGGACGACGTGTCGCCGCCGCTGTCGTGGGCGGAGGGACCGCCCGGCACGGCGGCCTTCGCCGTGGTGGTCACCGATCCCGATGCCGGGGGGTTCGTGCACTGGGGGCTGGCGAACATCCCGGCCGACACGACCGAGCTCCAGGAGGGAGCCGGCGGCGCGGGCATCGGCGTCGAGAGCCAGAACAGCTTCGGTCGCAGCGGGTGGAGCGGGCCCTGCCCGCCGTCGGGGACCCACCGCTACGAGTTCTCGGTCTACGCCCTGGCCGAAGAGCTCGACCTGTCGGCCGAGCCGTCCCCCGACGAGCTGCTGCGCGCCATGGATGGCAAGGTGATCGCGACCGGGAGGCTGGTCGGGACCTACCGACGCGATGGGTGACCGGGGCGGCGGGTCACGGCTTGTCGCCGGAGCGGCGCAGGTCGTCGTCGGAGGCGCGGTCCGCCTCTCGGTGGCCCTCAGGCCATTCGTCGTCGCGTCCCTGCTGGCGCCGATCCTCGGCACCGGCCCCGGTCGACCGGGTGTCCGCCGCGGCGACCCGCTCGTCCTCGTCGTGCACGCCGCCCGGAATCGTCTCGGCGGCCATCTCCGGCTCGTGACCGATGTAGGCGCCCGGGTCGCGCTCGCCGGTCTCGCGGCGCGGGTCGCTCGCTCTGCGTTCGTCCATGGCACACGACCTCCGCACGCCGCGTACCGCGACGAGGCGGCGCGCGAGGGGTGAGGATCCGCGAGCGCCTCCTGACGGCCTGGCGCGTGGCGCGGCGCACCGTGACGGACTTCCTGGCGGAGGAGGGGATCCAGTGGTCGGGAGCGGTCGCGTTCTACCTGGTGCTGTCGATCCCGCCGCTCCTCATCGCCGCCACCTCGATCGCGATCACCGTCATCGGCGAGGAGGCTGCCAGCCGGTTCATCAGCCAGCAGGTGGTTCGCTTCCTGCCCGCCGAGCGCGAGGTGGTGCGCGAGATCGCCCGCAGCACGGTCAGCGGTGCCGGGCCGGCGGCCCTGGTCTCCATCGCCTTCCTCCTGTTCAGCGGCACGCGGGTCTTCGCCGCGCTGGTGGTCGCGATCCACGTCATGTGGCGCCGGATCGAGGGGCCGGGCTTCGTCCGCCGCCAGACCCTGCGCCTCGTCCTGCTGGTGGTGGTCGGCGGCCTGTTCGCGGTGGCGGGCGCCCTGGAGCTGGGACTCGCGATCGCCGGCGACGCGCTCGGGCTCCCGCAGCTCGTGCGCTGGCTGCTGGTGGCCCAGCTGCTGCCGGTGGCGCTCAGCGTGGCGGCGCTGTTCACCGTCTTCAAGCTCGTGCCACGACGCGCCGCGACCTGGCGCAGCGCGCTGGTCGGCGCGCTGCTCGGAGCGCTGCTGCTCAGGGCGGCGCAGGCGGCGTTCACCGCCTACCTCCAGCGGGTCGGCGGCTTCGACTCCGCCTACGGACCGCTCGCCGGGCTGGCCGCGGTGCTCACCTGGGCGCTCGTGGCATCCGCCATCATCCTGCTCGCCGCGCACTTCGTGGCGGTGGTGAACCGGCCCGAGGAAGACGATCTTCCGCCGGGGGACGAGCGACGCCCGGGCGACCCGGAAGCCGAGGGACGGACGCATGGGGACCAAGCCAACAGCTGAGCGCGTCCGTGGCACCTGTCCTGCTCGGCTGAAGCCCCATGACACCCAGGCGCGCCAACGGCGAGGTCGTGGTCATCACCGGCGCCTCAGCCGGTGTCGGCCGAGCGCTCACGCGGGCCTACGCCGCGCGCGGCGCCAGCATCGGCCTGATCGGGCGGGGAGAGCCGGGGCTGGAGGGAGCCAGGCGGGAGGTCGAGGAGGCCGGAGCCAGGGCGCTGGTGCTGCCGCTGGACGTGGCGGACGCGGCCGCCGTCGAGGCGGCCGCCGAGCGAGCCGAGGCCGAGCTGGGACCGATCGACACCTGGATCAACAACGCCATGGTCTCGGTCTTCTCGCCGGTTCGCCAGATGGAGGCCGATGAGTACCGGCGGGTGACCGAGGTGACGTACCTCGGCTACGTCCACGGGACGCTGGCCGCGCTGCGCCGCATGCTGCCTCGCGACCGCGGCACGCTGGTCCACGTCGGATCGGCGCTCGCGCACCGCGGCATCCCGCTCCAGTCGGCCTACTGTGCCGCCAAGCACGCCATCGAGGGCTTCCACGACTCGCTCCGCTCCGAGCTGATCCACGACGGCAGCGGCGTGCGGAGCGTGGTCGTCCACCTGCCGGCGGTGAACACGCCGCAGTTCGGCTGGGTGAAGAGCCGCCTTCCGAACAAGGCCCAGCCGGTGCCGCCGATCTTCCAGCCCGAGCTGATCGCCGAGGGGATCATGTGGGCCGCCGACCACCCCGACCGGCACGAGCTGATCCTGGGCTGGCCGGCGCTCAAGGCGATCCTGGGCGAGAAGGTGGCCCCTGGCTACGCCGACCACGTGCTGGCCAGGAGCGGCTACGACTCGCAGCAGACCGACGAGCCCGAGGACCCGAGCCGACCGAACAACCTGTGGGAGCCGGTCCGCGAGGACCGCGGCGCGCGCGGCGCCTTCAGTGATCGCGCGCGCGACTTCTCCGCCCACATCTGGGCGACGACGCACCGCCGCACGGTGGCTGCCGTCGGGGCGGCGACGCTGGCGGCCCTCGCCGGGGTGGTGGCGCTGCGCCGCAGCTGACCGGGGGCGCCCGGCGCCGGCGTCACCCCCTTCGTATACTCGACCATCCCCTCAACGAGCCCGCCCGACCGGAGGTTCCCGATCGTACGACGACGCTCGCTCCACCCGGCCGCGCCGCGGAAATGGCTCGCCGCGGCAGGGGCCCTGGTCGGGCTGACCCTGGCCCTCGTGCCGGGGATCGCGCTCGGGCACGCGGAGCTCGTCTCGTCGGAGCCGGCGGCCAACAGCGTGCTGCCCGAGCCGCCCACCCGGCTGCTGCTGCGCTTCAGCGAGGAGATCGACCCCTCCGCCGCCCGCGTGCGCCTGATCGACGCCCAGCAGGCCGAGCTCGAGCTGGGGCCCGCCGAGGTCGGCACCGACCGCGTCACCCTGACCGTGGAGCTGCCCGATCTCGAGCCTGCCACCTACACCGTGGCCTACCAGGTCGTGTCGGCGGTCGACGGCCACGCCACGTCGGGCATCTTCGCCTTCCTGGTCGACCCGACCGGCATCCAGCCGCCCCCGGCCGACGCCCCCAGCAGCAGCTCCCC
>CAYXZN010000002.1:12084-33597 GCA_964469325.1 uncultured Steroidobacteraceae bacterium | reverse complement strand
TGTGAAGAGCGTCCAGGAGTCGGCGGAGCGCGTGATCGCGAACGTCGAGCGCGTGATCGTCGGCAAGCACGTGGAGGTGCGACTGGCGCTCGTGGCGCTCCTCTGCGAGGGGCACATCCTGATCGAGGACGTTCCGGGGGTCGGCAAGACCATGCTGGCCAAGGCGCTCAGCCGCAGCATCGGCTGCACCTTCCGGCGCATCCAGTTCACCCCGGACCTGCTCCCGTCGGACGTCACCGGCCTGTCGATCTTCAACCAGAAGACGACCGAGTTCGAGTTCCGTCCCGGGCCGATCATGGCCCAGGTGGTGCTGGCCGACGAGATCAACCGCGCTACCCCCAAGACGCAGTCGGCGCTGCTCGAGACGATGGAGGAGCGCCAGGCCACCGTCGACGGCGTGACCTACCGCATGCCGAGCCCCTTCCTGGTGATCGCCACCCAGAACCCGATCGAGTACGAGGGGACCTTCGCCCTGCCGGAGGCGCAGCTCGACCGCTTCATGCTGCGGCTCCGGATGGGCTACCCCAAGGCGGTCGAGGAGATCGTGATCCTCGACGAGCAGAAGCGGACCCACCCGATCGAGGCGATCGGGCGGGTGGTGGACGTCGACGAGCTGCGGCAGATGCAGAGTGGGATCAAGGAGATCTACGTCGACCAGGGGGTCGCCGAGTACATCGTCCGGCTGGTGAACGCCACCCGCGAGCACCCCGACGTCTACCTGGGCGCCTCGCCCCGCGGATCGATCGCGCTGTACCGCGCCTCGCAGGCGTTCGCCGCTCTCGAGGGGCGCGACTACGCCATCCCCGACGACGTCAAGGCGCTCGCGGTCCCGGTGCTCGGCCATCGGCTGATCGTCAAGAGCAGCGCGTCGCTGCGCGAGATCGACCCTGACGCGATCGTGCGCGAGGTGCTGTCGCAGGTCCCGGTCGCGACCACCAGCGGCGCGACCGCTTAGCCCTCGCCGATGCGTCCGCTGGGCCGCCAGCTCCGCCTCGTCTTCGCCGGGACCGTCCTGGTCGTCGCGGCGTTCAGCACCGGCATCGACTTCCTCTTCTTCCTGGTCTACCTGCTGGCCATCCTGCTCATCGCGGCGTGGGTCTACTCGCGGCGCGGCCTGACCGGCGTGCGTGCTGGCTACCACGTGGTCAACCCGCGCGCCCACGTGGGCGAGACGCTCCAGGGGATCTACCGGGTGGACAACGACGCGGGCTGGGCGAAGCCGTGGGTCGAGCTGTGGAACGACTCGAACCTGCCGGCGGCGCTCCCCGGGCGCGTGGTCGGGGTGCGGGCTCGGGGCAGCCGCCAGTGGCTGGCCAAGGTGACCCTGCTGCGGCGTGGCAGCTTCCGGATGGGACCCCTGCGGGTTCGGACCGGCGACCCGTTCGGCCTCTTCACCAGCGAGATGGTGGTGGGGCGGCCGGCGAACATCATCGTCTTCCCGAAGGTCGTGGAGCTGCCCCACTGGCGCCTGCCGCCGTCGCCGCTGGAGGGCAACACCACTGCCCGCCGCCGGATCGACGCCTCGTCGCCCCTGGTCCGCACGGTGCGCCCGTACGTCCACGGCGACGCGATCAACAAGATCCACTGGCTCTCCAGCGCCCGGCACGCCGAGCTGCTGGTCAAGGAGTTCGACGTCGAGCAGACCGCCGACGTGTGGATCGTGCTCGACCTCGACCGCTCGGCCCACGCCGGCGTCGGAGACTCCGCCTCCGTGGAGACGGCGGTGACCGCCGCCGCCTCGATCGCCCTGCGCACGCTCGCCGACAACCGGTCGGTGGCCATGACCATCACCTCGCGCCGCATCCAGCTGCTCCAGCCGGACCGCGGTCCGCGCGTCCAGCAGAAGGTCCTGCACCTGCTCGCCAGCGTGCAGGCGGACGGGTCGCACCCGCTGTCGGAGGTCGTGCTCAGCACGCTGCCGCGCCTCAAGCGCGGGATGACCCTGTGCCTGATCACCGGCTCCACCGAGCGTGAGTGGGTGCGCCCGCTGGCGGCGCTCCGGCGCCGCGGGATCGGGGTGGTGACGGTGCTCCTCGACCGTGCCTCGTTCGTCGGCCGCGACGACCCCGACAGCCGCGGCGAGCTGGTTGCCGTCCGCCACGCGCTGGCCGAGTACGGCGTCGAGCACCACCTCGTCGCGGCCGGCGCAGACCTGGCCGAGGTGCTCGGCACCAGGACGCCCGTGCATGCCTGAGCCGCAGCCGACCCAGGGCCGCTGGCGCCCGTCCCTCCCCCGACCTCGCGAGGGGTGGCTGAGCCTCGGCCTACTGCTGGCGATGCTCCTGGCGCTCGCCTGGTCGGTGCAGTCGGCGGAGTGGCTGCCGCGGCTCGGCTTCCTGGTGCCGGTGGCGCTGTGGGGGCTGCTGCTCGGCGCGGCACTGGGTCTCAGCCGGGTCAGCGTGCTGGTCACGCTGCCGCTCGCCGCGGCGCTCGGCGCCTGGGTCGTGATCACCAGCGTCGGCGGCGAGTACTTCCCCGCGCTCGGTGAGACCGCCCGGCTGCTCGCGCTGCGGTCGGACGCGGTGGACTGGGTCACCTCGCTGGTGCTGTTCGGCTTCGCTGCCGAGCTGACCCCGTTCGCGCTGGGGCTCGGCGTGCTGATGTGGGTCACCGCCTTCATCGCCCCGTACACCCTGTACCGCCACCACCGGGTGCTGGACGCGACCCTGGCGGTGGGGCTCGCCCTGCTGGTCAACATGTCGTCGACCTACGCGGACCTCTTCGGCTACCTCGTGCTGTTCGTGCTCGCGGCGCTGCTGCTCCTGCTGCGGGAGGCGATGGTCAGCCGGCAGGAGGGATGGCAGGCGCGGCGGGTGAACGAGAACGTCGAGGTGCCGGCCGCGATCATGCGCAGCGGCGTGCTGTTCATCGGCGGGACCATCGCCCTCGCCTGGGTGCTGACCACCGTTGCCGTGGCGGCGCCGCTGACCACCGCGTGGCGGAACCTCGACGCGGTATGGGGCGGGGTCGCAGATCGGCTGGACGGCGTGTTCGGCGCGGTCAGCAACCCCCAGTCGCGGATTCCCGGCACCACCTTCGGCGCCAGCTTCACCGTGCAGGGCGAATGGGTGAGCAACGATGGGCACGCCCTGACCGTGGCCTCGGAGCGGCCCTACTACCTGCGGGCGCGGACGTACGACCACTACACCGGCCGTGGCTGGCAGCTCAGTGACGCGAGCGAGCGGCGCGTCGGACCCGAGGAGCTGATCTTCCCGGGCGACACCCCCGACCGGCCGCTCACCTCGGAGGGCTTCGAGCTCGAGACGATCACCGTCGTGCTCGAGCAGGCGAATGGGCGCAGCCTCTTCACCCACGGCTTCCCGATCCGTGCCTGGGCTCCGGTGGTGATCGTCGAGCCGGCCGGCGCGCCGCTCGAGGGCGCGCTGCAGGCGGCGGCCCCGATCGAGGACGGGCAGGCCTACCAGATCTCCTCGGTCGTATCGCGCGTCACCCAGGCGCAGCTGGCCGTCGCCGGCGACGACTACCCCCAGGTGGTCCGCGACCTGTACCTCGACACCCGCGGGCTGACCGACCGCACCCGGCAGCTGGCCGCTGAGATCGCCGCCGCCGCGGGTGCCGAGAACGCCTACGAGCAGGCCGACGCGCTCGAGCAGTTCCTGCGCCGCAGCCCCGACTTCTCCTACGACACGCGGGCACCGCTGCCGGCCGACTCGCAGCGCGACCTGGTCGACTTCTTCCTGTTCGAGGGGAAGGTCGGCTACTGCCAGTACTACGCGAGCGCCATGGTGATGATGGCCCGCTCGCTCGGCATTCCCGCCCGCCTGGCGGTCGGGTACGCGCCAGGCCAGCGAGTAGAGGAGAACCTGTACCTCGTGCGCGAGCGCAACGCGCACGCATGGGCCGAGCTCTACTTCCCCGGTTACGGCTGGCAGATCTTCGAGTCGACCAAGACCATCAACCCGCAGTTCACCCGGCCCAGCGGGGCGACCGGCGGCAGCAGCGGCCCCCTGACCCCCTTCGACCGTCCCGACTTCGGGGCGTTCGACGAGAGCGGCGGCATCCCGACCATCGCCGAGCGCACGCTGGAGCCGCTCAGCGGCGGGTACGAGATCGGTGGCGCGGCACCGGCCGATGCCGCGCGCGGCCGCAACGCGATCGTGCTGCCCCTCTTCCTGCTGCTGGCGGGGGTGGCGGCGTGGTGGCTGCTGCGTCGCAGCCGCCGTCGCCTGCGTCTGCTCAACCCCGGTGACCGCGCCTGGTTCCGCCTCGCCCTGGCGGCGGAGCGCGCCGGCGTGAGCGCCAGCGCATCAGAGACGGTATACGAGCACGCCGCCTGGCTGGAGCGCGAGATCCCGACGCGCCGTCCCGAGATCCGGGAGATCGCCGACGGCAAGGTCTGGCAGGCCTACTCCGGACGGCCGCTGTCGAGGAGCACCCTCAGCGGCGTGGAGCGCGCATGGAAGCGGCTGCGTCTGCCGCTGCTCTGGCTGGCGGTGAAGCGCCGGGTGCGGAGCCTGGTGCCTCGGCGCGCCTAGGGGGCGAAGCGGCTCACACCTACAGGGCGAGCGGCTCGCCCTCGTCCTCATCGACGTGGACCCGCGCCCGGCCCAGCAGGTGCCGCGTGTCGTTCCAGCGCTCCAGCGCCCAGCCGCCCTCACCGCTGACGAGGACCGACAGCGAGGCGTTGTCGACGTCCATCGACCACCCGCGCTGGAGGTCCAGCTCCAGCAGTCGACCCGCCAGCAGGCGCAGGATCCCGCCGTGCGAGACGACGCAGACGGGGGACTCGTCGCCGCCGGTCAGCGCGGCGACGCCGGCGGCCACCCGCTCGGCCGCGTCTGCGAGCGGCTCGCCTCCCGGCGGCGGTGACGCCCCGCGGCTCGTCCGCCAGGCGGCGTAGCGCTCCGCGTCGTCGCGCTCGAGCTCGCGGTGGGTGCGGCCCTCCCACTCGCCCTGGCCGATCTCCATCAGGCGCCGATCGTTCTCGACCCGGATCTCACCCGCCAGCAGCTGCGCGGTCTGGCGGGCGCGCGCGAGCGGTGAGCTGACTACGCGCGCCGGCTCTTCGCCGACGGCCCGCAGCCGTCGGGCGAGCAGCTCTGCCTCGACCCGTCCTTCGGCCGCCAGCGGTGGGTCCAGGTGCCCCTGGAACCGTCCCTCCCGGTTCCACTCGGTCACCCCGTGGCGGACCAGGAGCAGGCGCAGAGTCACGCCTCGGCGTGTGCGGCGCTCGCCTCGACGTGGGCCGCTGCGCCCGCGCGGGAGGCGTCATAGGCGGCGCTGGCGGCTGCCACCGCCTCGTCGACCGGCGGCGCCGACCGCATCTCGGCCAGGCAGCCGCCCATCACCCGGACGGCGTCGAGGATCTCGCCGATGCCCACCTCGCCCATGTGGCCCAGGCGTAGGATCTGTCCGGCGAGCTTGCCCTGGCCGCCGGCGACGGCCAGCCCGCGCTCGCGCATGCTGCGGTTGAGTGCGCCCCACTCGAGGCCGTCGGGGAGCCGGGCGGCGGTGACCGTCGGCGATCTGCTTCCGGGCGGGGCGACGAGCGTGAGGCCCAGCCCCTCGAGCCCGCGCTGCGCGGCCGCGGCGATGGCGAGGTGACGCGCCCAGGTCGCCTCGCGTCCCTCGGCGACCAGCCGCTCCACCCCCCGGCGCAGCCCGAACAGGACGCTGACCGCCGGGGTCCACGGCGTCTGGCCCTTCTCCGCCCACCGGCGCGCCTCGGCGAAGCTCCAGTAGTACCGGGGGATCGAGGAGCGCGACTCCGCCTCCCGCGCCCTGGCCCCCACCGCGGCGATGGCGATGCCCGGCGACGCCATCCACGCCTTCTGCGAGGCGCTGAGCGCCAGGTCCACGCCCCACGCGTCCATCTCGAACTCCATCGCCCCCAGGGCGCTGATGCCGTCGACCACCACCAGCGGTTCGCCGGGAGCGGACCTGGCCGCTGCCGCCAGCTCCCGGAGCGGGTTGGCGACCCCGGTGCTAGTCTCGTTGTGGGTGAGCAGCACCGCCCGGTAGGGGTCGCCGCCGCGCAGCGCCGCCTCGACTCGACCGACGTCCGCCGGCTCGCCCCACTCGAAGTCGAGCCGGTCGACCGAGGCGCCGAACGTGTCCGCGATGGCCGCGAAGCGCTCCCCGAAGGAGCCGACCGAGACCGCCAGCACGCGGTCCCCGGGCGAGAGCGTGTTGACGACGGCCGCCTCCATGGCGCCGGTGCCCGAGCCGGTCAGCAGGAGCACCTCCTCGGAGGTGCCGATCAGCGGGCCGATCCCGTCGCTGATCGCGTGCAGGAGCTCGGCGAACTCGCCGCCGCGGTGGTCGACCATGGGTGCCGCCTGGGCCTCGCGGACCTCGGTGGGAAGCGGGGTTGGGCCGGGGATGCGGAGGTTCTGGTTCATCGGGTCAAGATCATAATGGCCCGATGCCCACCCGCCGTCGCCGTCCCGACGCGACCACGCCGCTCCCCATGCCGACCGAGGGCGCGGGTGCGCCGCTGGCCGCCCGGATGCGGCCGCGGACGCTGGAGCAGTTCGTGGGGCAGTCGCACCTGGTCGGACCCGAGGGCGCCCTCACCCGGGTCGTGAAGCCGGGCTACCTGCCCAGCGCCATCCTGTGGGGGCCGCCGGGTTCCGGGAAGACGACCCTCGCCCGGCTGCTGGCGGACCGGGCCGGCGGGGAGTGGCGCCAGCTGTCGGCGGTGACCAGCGGCGTGGCCGACGTGCGTGCCCTGGTCGCGGAGGCGAAGGCGCGCCGCGAGGCGGGCGGCCGGACGGTGCTGTTCATCGACGAGCTGCACCGGTTCAACAAGGCCCAGCAGGACGCGCTGCTGCCGCACGTCGAGGACGGGACCGTCTTCCTGATCGGCGCGACGACGGAGAACCCGTACTACGAGATCAATGCACCCCTCCTCTCACGGGCGCGGGTCTACCGCCTCCAGCCGCTCGCCGACGACGACCTGCGAAGGGTCGTGGAGCGGGCGCTGGCCGACGACGAGGGGCTGGCGGGCGGAGTCCGCCTCGCCGAGGAGGCGATGGCCACCCTGCTCGACCTCGCCGGCGGGGACGCGCGCCAGGCGCTCAACATCCTCGAGGCCGCGGCATCGGTGCCGGAGCGGCCCGACCCGCTGACCCCGCAGGCGATCGCGGAGGCGGCCCAGCAGCGGCTGTTGGCCTACGACCGGGTCGGCGACCAGCACTACGAGGCCGCATCGGCCTTCATCAAGAGCATGCGCGGCAACGACCCGGACGCGGCGCTCTACTGGTGCGCGAGCATGGTGGCGGCCGGCGAGGACCCCACCTTCATCGCGCGGCGGATCGTGATCGCCGCGTCCGAGGACGTCGGCAATGCGGACCCGCGGGCGCTCCAGCTGGCGGTGGCGGCGATGCAGGCGGTCGAGATGATCGGCCTGCCCGAGGCGCAGTACGCGCTCGCCCAGGCCGCCGCCTACGTGGCCAGCGCACCGAAGTCGAACCGCGTCGGGGCCGCCTACTTCGCCGCCCTGGCCGACGTCGAAGAGCACGGCCGGCTGCCGGTCCCGCTCCACCTGCGGCAGGCCGCCCACCCCCGCCTGCGGCGCGACCACGGCTACGGCGCGGGCTACCTGTACCCCCACGACTTCCCGGGCGCCGATATCGATCAGCACTACCTGCCCGATGCCCTCGCCCGCCGCGTCTACTACGAGCCGAGCGAGAACGGGCTGGAGGCGACCATCGGCCAGCGCCTCGAACGCCTCCGCCGCGAACGCCGCGAGTCACGGGGGTCGAAGCCTGATGCACCGTCGGTGAGGGACCGTTAGCCGTGTCGCCTGCCGGCCTGAGCGTTGTGGCGGAGGGAGTCGTTGGCATCGGGCTGGGCCTCGTCCTCCTGCTCGCGCCGAACGCCCTCCTCGCCGTGCTCGGCATTCCCCCCACGGACGAGCCCTGGATTCGTGCCGGTGCGGTCTTCGTGATCGCGCTGTCGGTGCACCGGGTCGTCTCGGGCCGGGCAGAGGCGATGCCCTTCATCCGTGCCTCGGTGCCCGAGCGGATCGGTCTCGCGGCTGCGCTCGTCGTCCTGACGGGGCTCTGGGGTTACTGGTCCCTGGCACTGGTCGCCCTCATCCCCCTCGCGGGGGCGGTGTGGACGTGGCGGGCCCTTCGCCGCTGACGCCCGCTCCTCTCGGCGTTGCATGCGGCGGAGGTATCGGCCAACAGATCCTTGCGGCCGGCAGCTGCAGGTGCCTCTCGTGGTGACGCGTTGCATGCCGTGGGAGAAACGGCCAGTGAGCGGGCGCTGCCTGGCCGTTAACTTCGTCCTATGCAAACCGAGGGGGCGCCGGGCCATCAGGCTGGAAGGGCGCCGCGCCTCGCCACCGGGTGCATCGGCTCCTATGATGTTCGGACCGATGTCAGCCCTGGCCGAGCCCGCCCGATCCGAGCAGCCCCGCGAGGTCACCCTCGACGTCGTTCGGCGCGACCGGGAGATCCGCGGCCTGGTCGACCAGGCCAATCGGGCCATGGCGCTGGCCGGCTACACGGAGCACGGTCGCCGGCACGCGGGGATCACCGGCAACCGGGCCCGCGACCTGCTCCTCGACCTGGGCTACGACCCCAGGGTGGCCGAGCTGGCCGCCATCGGCGCGTACCTGCACGACGTGGGCAACTCGATCAACCGCCACAGCCACCCGACAGCCGGCGCGACGATGGTCTACCCGGTCCTGCTGCGGCTGGGGATGCGCCAGGAGGAGGCGCTGGAGGTGTGCGGCGCCATCGGCACCCACGAGGACGACGTCGACGACCCGGTTTCGCCCGTCACGGCGGCGGTGATGATCGCCGACAAGAGCGACGTCCACCGCAGCCGGGTCCACAACCCGAACCGCAGCACCTTCGACATCCACGACCGGGTCAACTTCGCCACCACGGCCAGCCACCTCCGCACCGAGGCGGAGACGCGGCTGGTGACGCTCGACCTTCAGATCGACACCAGCTTCGCGTCCGTGGTCGAGTACTTCGAGATCTTCCTGGGTCGGATGGTGATGTGCCGCCGCGCGGCCCAGCTGCTGGACGCGACCTTCGCCCTGACGATCAACGGCCAGCGCCTGCTCTAGGTTCTCGGGTTGGCGAGCCGTACCGCTGGGAGTGGTACAGGGGCACCTGAACGACTCCTCAACCGGCGCTCTACCGCTGGGAGTGGTACAGGGGCACTGGAACCATCCGTTGCGCTCGGATGTACCGCCGCTGGCGGTACCGTCAGCGACAGGCGATCTCGCCTAGCCCGCGCCGATGCCGGCCAGGCGGAAGACGACCCAGGCGCCGATGAGCGCGATCAGCATCAGCGCGGTCAGGAGGCCGATGCTGCGCAGCTCCCGTCCCACGTAGTGGTACTCGGCCCGCGCGCGCTCGCCGAGCGCGGAGGGCCCGGCCTGCATGGTCCGGGGATCGGGGCGCGGGGCCGGAGGACGCCCCTCGGTCGCGAGCGGGGTGGCGGCGGCCTCCGTGGCGGGCCGCGTCTCGGCACGCGGAACGGGCGCGGGCGGGATGGGGCGCCGCGGCCCGCGGTCGCGACGCTTCTGGCGCTCGCGCCGGCTGGCTGCCTTGCTGCGACGGGCCACTCGCTCGGCTCTCCTTCCTGCGATCAACGTGACGACGCCCGCCGGCTCGGCGGGCGAGGTCCGACTATCATACCGACCGCCGATGCCCGAGCTCAACCGACTCCTCTCCGAGAACCTGGGGATCGCCTTCCTCGCGGTGGCGTCGGTCCTCCTCCTGGTCTTGCTGCTCATGATCGTCCAGTCGATCCGGCTCGGCCGCGCGCGCAGCGACTACCGGGCGCTGGTGCGGGACGTGGCCGGCGGCTCGCTGGAGGAGGTGCTGTCGCGGCACATCGAGCGGGTGGAAGCGGTCGATCGGCGCCTGAGCCAGATGGACCAGCTGTACGGCCTGGTGGAAGGACGATCGCGCGGGAGCCTCCAGCACATCGGCCTGGTGCGGTTCAACCCCTTCGAGGACACCGGTTCCGACCAGAGCTTCGCGATCGCGCTGCTCGACGACCGTCGCGACGGGATCGTGATCAGCAGCCTCCACGGACGCAGCGTGACGCGGGTCTTCGCCAAGCCGGTGGAGAACGGCGGCTCGCGGCACAACCTGTCCGACGAGGAGACGCGCGCGATCCGGATCGCCGTGGAAGGGACGCGGCCGTCCGAGGTCGCCTGACGGCGTGCCGGAGGAGCGGCCCGAGATCGCACGCCTGCGGAGGGCGCTCGCCCGGCGAGGTTGGCTGACGGAGGCCGATGCCCGGATCGCGGTCGGCGGACCGCCTGAGCGAGCCGCGGAGCTGATCGACACCGCCCGGCCGCGGCCACGACGCGTCGGCGCACTGCTGGTCGATCCGGAGCAGGCCCGGCTCGCCGAGCGCCGCCTCGTGTCGGCCCTGCGCCGAATGCACCGTGAGCACCCGCTGACGGCCGGGTTCCGGATCGACGCGCTGGTGGCCCGCGCGCTGGCCGTGCGCGACCGGCGACCCGGCACGCATCGCGGGGCCGGCCGCCTCCAGCTCGACGCCGAGCCGCTCCGGCGGCTGGTCGAGGACCTGGCCGCACGCGGACGGCTGCGCGCCGAGGGCCGACGAGTCAGCCTGCCCGACCACCGTCCCGAGCTGGGGAGCGAGATGCGTCGCCGGGCGGACCGCCTGCTCGATGAGCTGCGCGCCGGGGGAGCGACGCCGCCGCGGGCGGCTGTCGTCGCCCGTCGGCTCGGGCTGCCGGAGGCCGCGGTCGAGCATCTCCGGGAGCGCGGCGAGCTGGTGGCGCTTTCCGGGGAGATCGACTACCCGGCCGACGTCTACCGGCGGCTGCGCGACGTGGCAGTGAGACTGGGCGCGGAGCGGGGCGCGCCGCCGTCGGTGGGCGAGTACCGGACCGCGATCGGATCCGGCCGCCGCCATGCCGCGGCGCTGCTGGAGCGGTTCGCGGCCGAGGCCTGACCCCGAGGCGGCCGCCGTCAGGCGGTGGGCAGCCCGAGCCGCGCCAGCGCGGCCTCGGCAGGCGCCAGCTCCTCTCCTGCCACCTGGCGGGCGTGGCGGAACGCGGCGGCGGCGGCGGTCCGGTCGCCGCGCTGCTCGTGGCGCTCGCCCAGGGCGATCAGCAGGTCGATGAACCG
This sequence comes from uncultured Steroidobacteraceae bacterium, assembly GCA_964469325.1. Lineage (GTDB taxonomy): Bacteria > Chloroflexota > Limnocylindria > QHBO01 > QHBO01 > CAYXZN01. The sequence continues at coordinate 22,498 of CAYXZN010000002.1, read as the reverse complement.
CCCGCGCATCAGCTGCCGCCGCTCCTCGACGTGCTCGCCGTCCCCGTAGAACGGGCAGTCGTCCAGGTAATCGCCGCGGTACAGGGCGCGCGCCTGCTCCAGCAGCGCCAGCCCCTGGTCGGGATCCGCGGTTCGCCCCGCCTCCGCCAGCCGCTCCTCGAAGGCGGCGACATCGCTCCAGGCAACGACGTCGGGGTCGAGCCGGTACCGGTCGTTGTAGAACCGGATCGCCGAACCGCGGTCGCCCCCACGGCGCCCCGGCTCCAGCGTGGTGCGCAGCCCGCCCAGCGTGCGGTGGAAGGCGAGGTCGGCTCGTTCCAGGTCGACGTCCGGCCAGATCAGCTCGACCATCTCCTCCTTGGAGGCGCCGCGCTCGCCACGGTCGAACAGGAACGCGAACAGCGCCTCCGCCTGCCGGGTGCCGGCCTTGGCGCCGCCCCACTGGCGGACGAGGCTCCCGCCGCGCTCCACCCGCAGCGGGCCGAGCGCATAGACTCGCAGCTGCCCGCGGCGCTCGGCGGGATCCGGCTCGACCAGGGCGCTGCTCAGCGCGTGCCCGCGCAGCTCGAGCGCATCCAGCTCGGCGGACAGCTCGGTCAGCGTCTCCGCCTGCGCGTCGTGCCGAGCGGCGAGGCGGATCGACGACGCGAGGTAGAGCGCCGCCAGGTTGAGGAGGTCCAGCTCGCGCGAGGTGAAGGGGAGTCCGGCGCGCTTCGGCCCGAACACCACCTCGCCGTAGTCCTGGCCCTCGGCCACCAGCGGCAGCCGCAGCGCCAGCGGCGCATCGGGGTCGATCGTTCCGTGCTCGCTCAGCACTGCTCCGGCGGTCGTCGTCACCACCGCCCCAGCGAGGCGGAAGGTCCTCGCCAGACGAGCGAGCGCCGGCTCGATGGCCGATCCGGGGTGCTGGGCAGTGAGGATGTCCTGGCCCAGGGCGCTCAGCAGCCGGTCGTAGGCGGCATCACGATCGGACAGCCGGCGGAGGAGGAGCCGCAGGCGCGCGGAGATCGGCTCGAAGAGCGCGACCGTGGTGACCAGGGCGATGACGATCAGCAACGGGATGTCGATGCCCAGCATCTGCCGCGTCACCCAGTCGAGGCCGACCACCAGCCCGACCATGAGTGTCACCCCCAGGCCGACGATCACCGAGTACGAGAAGGCCCGGCCGGCGACCCTCGCCGACAGGAACATCCCCTGGGCGAAGATGGCGTACGTGGCAGCGATCACCGCCAGGGTGACCACCCAGACCCCGATCCAGCGTTCGCTGTCGAGCGGCAGGATGCGCAGCGTGCCGCCGATCTCGCCGAGGGCGATGGCGCCCAGCGCCAGCTGGAGCTGCCTGCGCCGGCCGAGGTCCCCCCCGGCCGAGCGCAGCGCGCCGCCGATCCACGCCAGAGCGGCTGCGAAGAAGCCGATGCGGACCGCGATCCACAGCCAGCCCACGAGGTTGCCGGTTCCCAGCAGCTCGAGGTGCGGGCCGGTGACGGTGATCTTGTATGCGGGGAAGAAGGCATCGACCGCGGCGACCAGGACCGACAGGACGTAGCCGCCGACCAGCACCACGCCCTGCAGTCGGCTGAGGCGCCCCTCGACGGTCATCGCCAGTGCGAGGTGCAGCACGCCGATGGGAAGCAGCTGAGCCGCGACCTCCTCCCCCGCGTTCATCACCCGGTCCACCGTCGGATCGCCGGAGAGTCGCTGTACCACCACCGCGGTCGACCAGACGACCAGCAGGAGGCAGAGCCAGCTGAAGACGCGGGCGCCCTTTCCGCTCGCCGAGCGGACCAGCACGGTCAGCCCCAGCCACGTGGCGAGCGTGGCGGTCACGCCATGAGCGAGAACCTCGAGTTGCTCGGGCGTCACGGGCCTCTCACCCCCTGTGCCGGTCGGGCAGCGTGGCCACGGTAACCCCGCGCAACAGCGGTGGCAAGCAGCAGTTGACGGCCGATTGCGACAGGCGAGCTGTCGGGTACGCGCGCGATAACGACGGGGTGACCCGTGCCGTTGCTACCATCGGCGAAATGCCACCCGCGGTGCCGTCGCCGGACCAGCTGCCGATCTTCGAGGAGCTGGCCGCGCCGGCCCCTCGCCGCCGCCCTTCGCACCTGCGGGTCCAGCCCCCGCTCCTGGCCGACCTCACGCCGCGCCAGCGGAAGGCGGTCACCCACCGCGATGGGCCGCTGCTGGTAGTGGCCGGGGCGGGCACCGGGAAGACCACCGTCATCACCCGCCGCATCGCCTGGCTGATCGCGGAGAAGCGCGCCCGGCCCTCGGAGATCCTGGCACTCACCTTCACCGACCGTGCCGCGGCCGAGATGCAGGCCCGGGTCGACGAGCTGGTGCCGTACGGCTACGCGGACGCGGCAATCAGCACCTTCCACGCCTTCGGCGACCGGCTGCTGCGCGAGCACGCGCTCGAGGCCGGGCTCTCGGACCGCTCCACCGTGCTCACCCGCAGCGAGCAGGTGATCTTCCTGCGCGAGCATCTCTTCGAGCTCCCGCTCGACCGCTACCGGCCGCTCGGCAACCCCACCCGTTTCCTCGACGCGCTGGCGGCCCTGATCGGACGCGCCAAGGACGAGGACGTGGCGCCCGAGGAGTACCAGCGTGTGGCCGAGCAGCTGGCAGCCGCAGCTCAGGCGGCGCAGGATCCTGGCGCCCGGGAACGGGCCGACTGGCAGCTCGAGCTGGCCGGGGCGTACGCGGCGTACGACCACCTGCTGCGCGTCCACGACCGGCTCGACTTCGGCGACCAGGTGTGGATGGCGCTGCGCCTGCTGCGCGAGCACCCCGCCATCCTGGAGGTGGAGCGGCCGCGGTACCGCTGCATCCTGGTCGACGAGTTCCAGGACACCAACCACGCCCAGTTCGAGCTCGTCAAGCTGCTCTCGGGCGGGCCGAAGGGGAACCTGACCGTGGTCGGCGACGACGACCAGAGCATCTACCGCTTCCGCGGCGCCGCCCTCAGCAACATCCTCGGCTTCCGCCGTGCCTACCCCCGGGCGGGAACGGTCGTCCTGGTCGACAACTACCGCACCCGGCAGCCGATCCTCGATGCCGCCCATCGGCTGATACGCCACAACGACCCCGAGCGGCTGGAGGTCCGTGAGCGGATCGACAAGCGCCTCAGGGCACGGGCGACCTTCCGGCGGCAGGCCTCCGATGCGCCCATCGAGCTGCTCTCGTTCACGACCGGCTCGGACGAGGCGGACGCCATTGCGGATCGGATCGCCGCCAGCGTTCGTGCCGGACGACGTCCGGGCGATCACGCCATCCTGGTTCGCGGAAACCGCGATGCGGACCCATTTCTACGGTCGCTGAACATGGCGCGTCTGCCGTGGCGCTTCAGCGGCAACGCCGGGCTGTACCACCAGCCGGAGGTGCGGCTGCTGATCAGCTTCCTGCGCGCGGTGGCCGAACCCGACGACTCGATCAGCCTCTACGACCTGGCGACCTCCGAGATCTTCGGCCTCGCCGCCGCGGACGTGACCATCGCCTTCAACCGCGCCTCGCGGCGTCGGGTGAGCCTGGCGGCGGCGCTGCGCGAGGCGGTGGCCGACCCGGCGCAGGCGCCGTTCTCGCGCCGGGCGGTGGAGGTGGTGGAGCGGCTGCTGATGGCGATCGACCGGCACCGGGCGATGAGCACCGAGCGGAGCTGCGGCGAGCTGCTGTACCACTTCGTGACCTCGAGCGGCTGGCTGGGACGCCTCTCGGCGGAGGCCCGTGAGCAGGGCGACGAGCGGCTGCAGAACGTCGCTCGCTTCTTCGAGATCGTCCGCCGCCAGGCGACGCTGCTGCGCGATCCTCGCCTCCCGTTCCTGGTCGAGCAGCTCGACACTCTGATCGAGGCGGGTGACGATCCGGGGACCGCGGAGGCGGAGCCGGACGATGGGGGGGCCGTCCACGTCCTCACCTACCACAAGGCCAAGGGGCTGGAGTTCCCGGTCGTGTTCATGGTCGGCCTGGTGGAGGACCGTTTCCCGAGCCGAGCCCGGTCCGAGCCGCTGGAGCTCCCCGTGGCGCTGGTCAAGGAAGCCCTGCCGGAAGGTGACCACCACCTCGCCGAGGAGCGGCGCCTCTTCTACGTGGGGATGACGCGCGCCAGGGAGGAGCTCGTGCTGAGCTGGGCACGCGACTACGGGGGCCGCAACGCACGGCGGATGAGCCAGTTCGTGCTCGAGGCGCTCGACCTGCCGCCGGCAACGCCGACCGAGGCGGTGCGCCCGAACGTGGTGGAGCGGATCGACCGCAATCGCGAGCCGTCGGAGCGCCCCGTCAGGCGCGCCCCTCCGGCGCTCGCGGACGGCCCGCTCACGCTCAGCCACCAGCAGGTGGCGGATTACCTGGACTGCCCGGCCAAGTACCGGTACGCGCACCGGATCCGGATCCCCACGCCACCCAGCCACGCCATGGTCTACGGCCGCGCCCTGCACGCCGCGGTTCAGGCCTTCCATCGGCGGCAGATGGCCCACCAGCCGATGAGCCTGGCGGAGCTCCAGGCGGAGCTCGACGGCAGCTGGGAGTCGGTCGGCTTCCTGACCCGGGAGCACGAGGAGGCACGCCGGGCAGCTGCTCGCGACGTGCTCGCCCGCTTCTGGCACGCGCAGCAGGCGGACCCGACGGTCCCGGCCGCGGTTGAGCAGGAGTTCGTGGTCATGCTGGGGCGCGACCGGCTCCGCGGCCGGTACGACCGGATCGACGTGGACGCCGATGGGCACGTGACCATCACCGACTACAAGTCGAGCGACGTGCGCGATCCGGCGACGGCCCAGCGCCGGTCCCGCGAGTCGCTCCAGCTGTCCATCTACGCCCTGGCCTACGAGGCGCAGCACGGAAAGCTGCCCGACACCGTCGCGCTCCACTTCCTCGAGTCGGGCCTGGTGGGCGCCAGCCAGCCGGGTGAGCGCCGGCTGGAGCGAGCCATGGAACGCCTCGGGACGGCCGCCGAGGGGATCCGGAGCGGCTCGTTCCGGGCGACTCCCTCGATGACCCGCTGCGGCTACTGCCCCTTCCGGGAGATCTGCCCCGACGCCGCCCGGTGAGCCGCCGCCAGCGCTTCGCGGTACTGCTCCTGATGCTGCTGGGGATTCTGGCGGCCGTCCTGCTGCTGGCGGTCGTGGCCAACACCTGCCCCGCCGAGCTGCCGGGACAGGCGTGCCCGAACGCGGCGCGCAACCGGGGGCTGGTGGTCGGGCTGGCGAGCGCCGCTTCAGCGCTACTGGTCGCGCCGTTCGCCTTCCTCGCCGAGTTCGTCGCGCGGCGCCGGATCGTGTACCGCGGGGCGTGGGGACGCGCCGCTCGCCGGGGCCTGCTGGCCGGCGGGATCGTGGCCGCCCTGGGCGGTCTTCGTCTCGGAGGAGCGCTCACCGTCCCCGTCGGGCTGTTCGTCCTCCTGCTGGCCGGGATGGTCGAGTGGTTCGCCGCCAGGCGCTGAGGTCGGACGCGAGGCGGTCCCGGTGAGCGACATCCTGGCCGGGCAGCCCGCGGACGCGGAGGCGCTGGCGGAGATCTATGACCTCGAGCACGAGCAGGTCAGCGAGGATCGCGTCTTCTACCGGGAGCTGGCCAGGCGCGCTCGCGGCGCGGTGCTCGACCTGGGCTGCGGGTCGGGCCGGCTCTTCCGCGCCTTCCTGGACGGCGGCGCGAGAGAGGTGGTGGGCATCGATGGCTCGGCCGCGCTGGTCCGGCGGGCGGAGGCGCGCATCTCGGCCAGCGCGGTGCTGTCGGCGGCACGCGACGAGGGGCGGCTGCGGGTCGAGACGGCGGACGCGGTCGGCTACCAGCCCGAGCGTCGCTTCGCCCTGGCGGTGGCCGCCGGCCTGCTGCCGCACCTCGCCGGGCCCGAGGAGGCCGATCGGCTCTTCCGTCGGGCAAGCGGATGGCTGACTCCGGCCGGCCGGCTGGTGGTCGACCTGCTCGGGCCAGGGGCCATCCCGACCCGCGACCTGCCGCTCAGCGTGGACTGGGAGCGCGTCCTGCCCGACGGCCGGCGAGTGGTCCGCCGCAGCCGGCTGGAACAGCAACGGGCTCCGGAGGGGACGTGGGTGCGCTTCTCGACCCTGGTGGATGTCGAGGACCCCGATGGTACGATAGCGCGGCTTCCGGCCAGCTTCCGGCTCTGGTACCCCTCTCCCGGCACGCTCATCCGTCTGGTCGAGGGGGCGGGCCTCGTCGTCGAGACGACGTACGGGACCCATCACCTCGAGCCGCTCGAGGCGGCGAGCGAGCACTGCATCCTCGTCGGGCGACGACCGGCACGCGAGGATCGCGTCGAACAGACCACGGTCGCGGGCCGGTAGGAGAGGGGAATGGCAGGCGAACAGATCCGCCTCCTGTTGATCGAGGACGTGCCGCAGGTGGCGTCGCACGTGCGGTCCTTGCTGCAGGCGCAATCGCAGATCAAGATCCTCGACGTCGTGTCCGAGGGCGAGCGCGCCATCACGGCGGTGGGCGAGCTCAAGCCCGACGTGCTGGTCGTCGACGCGCTGCTCCAGGGGCGCGTGAAGGGCCTCCAGGTGGCCGAGTCGATCCGCCAGGCCGAGCCGCAGATCGGCGTCATCGTGCTGACCGTTCCCCAGAACCCGGTCCAGCCGTCGCCTGAGCGCGGCGTCGACGCCGTCCTGACCATGCCGTTCACCGGCTTCGACCTGACCACCATCATCCGCAAGACGTTCGAGGAGCGGTCGGTCGCCGCCGCCCGGCAGGCGTCGATGATCGTGACCCTGTTCTCGCCGAAGGGCGGCGTCGGCCGGACGACCCTCGCCTACAACCTGGCCGTCGCGCTGGGCGCCTCGCACAAGGTGGTGCTGGTCGACGGCTCGCTCCAGTTCAGCGACCTGCGGGGGCTGCTTCGCGTGCCGCCCACCGCGCCGTCGCTGGTCAACCTGCCCACCGACCGCATCCGCGAGGCCGACGTGATGGAGGTGGTGTGGCGTGATCCGTCGGGGATCGACGTCCTCCTCGCCCCGCCGCGGGTCGAGATGGCCGAGATGGTCACCCTGCGCGACATCGAGAAGACCCTCTCGCTGCTGCGCCAGCTGTACGAGTTCGTCATCGTCGACACCCGTGCCTCGCTCAGCGACGACACGCTCGTCTTCCTCGATCCGGCCGACGTGATCCTCCAGGTGCTCACCTACGACACACTCGCCATCCGCGGCCTTGCCATGGCGGGCGAGGCGTTCGCCGCCATCGGCTATCCGGCCCACAAGCTGCTGACCGTCCTCAACCGCGCCGATGCTTCCGGCGGATTCGAGCGCGCCGATCTCGAGGAGGAGCTGTCGAGCTCGATCGACTACGAGGTCGTCTCGGATGGGCGGCTGGTGCTGATGGCCAACAACGAGGGCGTGCCGTTCGTGGTCAGCAGTCCCGAGACGCCGATCTCCGCCGGCATCCGGGCCATCGCCGACTCGCTGTCGACACACCTCCGCGAGCGCTCGCCGGCGCTGGCGGGGCGCCGCTGACGGTGCCGCGCGCCGACCGTCGCCCGATCGGCGTCTTCGACTCGGGCGTGGGCGGCCTGACCGTGCTGTCCGAGCTGCGCCGGCGCCTGCCCGCCGAGTCGACGGTCTACCTCGGGGACAACGCGCGCACCCCGTACGGGCCGCGCCCTGCCGACGAGGTGCGCGCCTTCACCGGCGAGTGCGTGCGCTGGCTCCTGTCCCAGGACGTGAAGCTGCTCGTCCTCGCCTGCAACACCGCCACCGCGCAGGCGCTGCCGCAGGTGCGAGAGCTGGCCGAGGTGCCCGTGCTGGGCGTCGTGCGGCCCGGTGCGGTGAGCGTCGCGGCGGCCACTCGCTCCCGGCACGTGGGGGTGATGGCGACCGCCGGCACGGTCGCCTCGGGCGCCTACCCGGCCGCCGTGAACGAGGCCGACCCCGCAATAGCGGTCGAGCAGCAGGCGTGCCCGGAGCTGGTGCCGCTGGTCGAGGCGGGGACCGTGGACGGGCCCGTGGCGGAGGGGGCGGTGCGTGGCTACCTCGAGCCGCTGCTGAACCGGCAGCCGGCGATCGACGCTCTCCTGCTGGGCTGCACCCACTACCCGCTGCTGCTCGACGTGATCGAGCAGGTCGCCGGGCCGCGCGTGGCGGTGGTCGACTCGGCGTTCACCACCGCGGTCGCCGTGGAGGACCTGCTGGACGCGCTCGGGACGCGCACCGACCTGCCGGCGCCTGGATCGAACCGGATCGTGACCACCGGGGAGGTGGAGGCGTTCCGTCGGGTGGCGGAGCGCCTCTTCGGCGCCGCGCTGCCGGAGGTCGAGTCGCTCGACACCATCGGCGCCGTCGGCTAGCGGGGGCCGTGCTGCCGTAGACTGGCGGCATGGGACGCAACGCCGGCCGGCTGGGCCTGGGGATCGTGATCGGAGGCATGCTGGCCACCGCCGCGACGGTCGCGCAGCGCGAGCTCGTCAGACGCGCCGGCCCGGCGCTGATCGACTGGCAGGCGGTCCGCCAGATCGCCCGCAGGCGGCTCGGCGAGCACGCGGCTCCGATCCCCGCCCCGCAGCGCGCGGTCAGCGAGGCCTTCTACCGCGAGACGCTGCTGCGGATCGAGCCGGTCGTGGCGGAGGAGATCGGAGCGAAGCTGCCCGAGGCGCTGGAGGTCCCGGCCGTGGTCGATCGCAGGGAGTGGATCGACCTGAACCTGGTCACCTTCCAGCACCTGTTCGCGCGTGTGGAGCGGATCCTGGCCGAGAGCCAGACCGGGCCCGACACCGCCGGCCGCGCCCTGGCGCGGATCGTGAACCGAAAGGTCGGGAACCAGCAGCTGGGGCTGCTGATGGCTTTCCTGGCGCGCAAGGTCCTGGGCCAGTACGACATCAGCCTGCTGGCGGTCGGTCCCGCTCCCCGTGGCCGGCTCATCTTCGTGGAGCAGAACATCGTCGGCACCGCGGCGGCGCTGCGCATCCCGACAGACCAGTTCCGGGTCTTCATCGCGCTGCACGAGGCGACGCACGCCTTCGAGTTCGAGGCGTACCCGTGGCTGCGCGACCACTTCGCCGCCAACGTCCAGGAGGCGGTGGAGCATTTCGCCACCGACTCGGGGAGCCTGGGCCAGCGGCTCCGGCAGGCCATCTTCGGCGGCGAGGGCCACTGGCTGGAGCGGATGATGAATCCCCAGCAACTGGCCAGCTTCCGCCGCACGCAGGCGCTGATGTCGCTGCTGGAGGGCTACTCCAACCACGTCATGCACGCGGCCGGCGAGCAGCTCCTGCCCGGCTTCCGCCAGATCCACGAGCGCTTCGACCGTCGCCACGAGCGGCGGGGCACGCTCGAGCGCGCCGTGCTGCGCTTCACCGGGCTCGACCTCAAGCTCGAGCAGTACGCCGCCGGCGAGCGGTTCGTGGACGCGGTGATCGCCGAGCGGGGGCGGGATTTCCTGAACCAGGTCTGGAACGGCCCGGGCTGGTTGCCGGACCTCGACGAGATCCGTGCGCCCAGCGCCTGGATCGCCCGCGTCGAGGAGGGGCGGGTCTGAGCGCACCGCTCACCGTGCTGGTGACGCCGGTCCTGGGCACCCCGCTGAGCGGGGAGCAGCTGGCCCGCATCGAGGCGCTCGGCGAGGTCCGGGCGGTCCGGGTCTCCCCCGACGGGCGGGTGCACGCCGACGAGCGCGCCGATCCGGAGGCCACGCTCGCGGAGGCCGACGTGCTGCTGCGGGGTTCGATACCGGCCTCGGTCCTCGACCACCTGCTCGGCCACGCGCCCGACCTGCGGTGGATCCACTCGGTCTCGGCCGGGGTCGAGAAGGTGGCGACCCCGCTCGCGCGTTCGCGGGGCGTGGTGGTCACCAACGCCCGCGGCGTGTTCAGCCGGCCGATCGCCGAGTACCTGGTGATGGTGATCCTGGCCACCGCCCGCCGGCTGCCGCAGCTGCTCGAGCTCCAGCGGGACCGGACCTGGCAGCCGCTGCGGGGGCGCGAGCTGTCCGAGCTGACGGTGGGGATCGTCGGCTTCGGCAGCATCGGCCAGGAGCTGGCCCGGCTGCTGGCGCCGTTCGGCCCGCGGATCATCGCCTCCCGCCGTCACCCGGAGCGGGACCCCGATGCGTTCCCGCACGTCGAGCAGATCCCTGGCGACCAGCTCGACGACCTGCTCGCGCGCTCGGACTACATCGTGCTGACCGTGCCGCTCACCGCGGAGACCGAGGGGCTGATCGGCACCCGGCAGCTCCAGGAGATGCGCGAAGGCTCGATCCTGGTCAACGTCAGCCGAGGCCGGCTGGTCGACGAGCTGGCCCTCCGGCAGGCCCTGGAGGCGGGCTGGATCGGGGGCGCGGTGCTCGACGTCTTCCGCGACGAGCCGCTGCACCCCGACTCGCCGCTGTGGCGCACTCCGAACCTGATCGTGACGCCCCACACCAGCTGGTCGAGCGGCGGGGTGGTGGAGCGGACGCTCGACCTGTTCATCGACAA
>CAYXZN010000002.1:9726-11984 GCA_964469325.1 uncultured Steroidobacteraceae bacterium | reverse complement strand
CCAGCTGGTCGAGCGGCGGGGTGGTGGAGCGGACGCTCGACCTGTTCATCGACAATTTACGGCGCTACCGGGCCGGCGAGGAGCTGCGCAACGTGGTCGACCTCGAAGCGGGCTACTGAGCCGCGCGGGCGGTAGATCGGCGCATGCAGGTCACCATCGTCGGGCTCCCGGGGAGCGGCAAGACAACCGTCTTCAACGCCCTGACCGGCGGACAGGCCGAGACCGGGCAGTTCAGCCCGGCCCGCGCCACACCCGACGTGGCGGTCGTCAAGGTCCCCGACGAACGGGTGGAGCGGCTGGCGGAGCTCTTCAATCCGAAGAAGGTGATCCACGCCGACGTCACCTACGTCGACGTGGTGATTCCGGAGGGCGCCGCACGCGAGGGCACGCTCGCCCCCGACGTGCTCGCCCAGATCCGCAACGCGGACGCGCTGCTCCACGTCGCGCGCGCCTTTCCCGACCCGGTGCAGACCCGCCCGCCGGACCCGGCCCGCGACGTGGACGAGCTGGAGCTGGAGTTCGCGGTGGCCGACCTGACGGTGGTGCAGAAGCGGCTCGAGCGGCTCGAGACCGCGGTGCGCCACGGGTCGCAGGCCGAGCGCGAGCAGGCGGCTCGCGAGGAGGAGGTGCTGCGCCGGCTGGAGCCGCACCTGTCCGAGGGACGCTCCCTCCGCGAGCTGACCCTCGACGCCGACGAGGAGCTCACGCTCCGGGGCTTCCGCTTCCTGACCCAGAAGCCGATGCTGGTGCTGCTGAACATCGACGAGGCGCGGCTGGGCGAGGCCGCGGCGCTCGAGGCGAGCTGGCGCGAGCGGCGGGCACAGCCGCTGACCGAGGTGGCCGCCCTGGCCGCGAAGATCGAGGCCGAGATCGCGCAGCTGGCTCCGGAGGACGCTGCCGCGTTCCTCGAGGACCTGCAGATCGCCGAGCCGGGACGGGGCCGCGTCATCCGGCTCACCTACGAGCTGTTGGGGCTGATCAGCTTCCTGACCGCCGGAGAGGACGAGTGCCGGGCCTGGACGATCCGGCGGGGGGCAACCGCGGTCGAGGCGGCCGGGACGATCCACTCCGACCTCGCCCGCGGCTTCATCCGCGCCGAGGTGGTCAGCTTCGAGGATCTGCTGGCCGCCGGCAGCATGGCCGAGGCGAGGCGGCGGGGCCTGCTGCGCTCGGAGGGCAAGGCCTACGAGGTGCGGGACGGCGACGTCGTCGAGGTGCTCTTCAACGTCGCCCGTTGAGCGTCCGCTCAGCTCCGCTCGAGCTCGACCACGATCGACCGGTACTCGTCGGACGTCTCCACGAGGTAGGTGTCCTCGTCCTCGGTGCCGACGCTCATGCTCGCGGCCAGCTTCTCGTCGCCGATGTACGTGAACCCGAATTGCCGCTCCAGCTCGCGGGCGACCGCCTCGACCAGGGTGTCCTCCTCGAACGTCTCGATGACGGCCTGGCGTGCGGCGCGCACCATCTCCTCGAAGCGCTCCGGGGAGTGTTCGGCCTCCGATACCAGGAGCGCGTCGGTCATCAGGTCGGTCGCACCCTCGTGGAGCTCGTAGAAGTAGAGTCGTGCCATCGCCGCCGATGATAGACCGATGCCTGCCGGAGCGCCCGGGCCCGACCTGCTGATCGTCGGCGGGCTCACCATCGACCGCCTGGCCGATGGGTCGCTCGCGCCTGGCGGTTCGGCGCTGCACGCCACCCGTGCCCTCCACCGCGCAGCGGCCGTCGACGTCCTGACGGTGGCCGGCGACGAGCCCATCGCCCAGGCTGGCCTCACCGAGCTTCGGCTGCTCGCCCGCCGCGTCGTCTGCCTGCCCGCGCCCCGCACGATCGCCTTCCGCCACGAAGAGTCGGCCGCCGGCCGGCGCAGCTGGCTCGAGCCGGTGAGCGCCATCATCGCCTGGGACGAGGGGGGAACTGAGCTCCCCGCGCCGCGCATCCTGTTCGCGCCGGTCGCCGGTGAGATCGGATCCGAGCTCCTCGCCGCATGGAGCCCGGCGGCGACGCGCGCCGCCATCCTCCAGGGCTGGCTGCGGGACGTGGCCCATGACACAGCGCTGGTCCCAAAGCCGCTCCGCGCAGTCGACCGGCAGCTCCTGGCGGCCCTCGACGGGCTGGACATCCTGGTCGCCAGCAGGGAGGACCTGCTGGCCGAGAGCGACGAACCCCAAGCGCAGCTGGACGCGCTCCGCAGCCGGCTCCCCGGCCCGCGGCTGCTGGCGGTGACCGACGGTCCCCGCGGGGCGTGGGTCGACGCCTCG
>CAYXZN010000002.1:0-9626 GCA_964469325.1 uncultured Steroidobacteraceae bacterium | reverse complement strand
CGCTCGCGCAGCCGCGCGATCTCGACCCACGCCTCGGCCGCCTCCGCGGACGCGTGTCGGGTGGCATGGCGCCACAGCTCCTCGGCCCGTCGGGCCTCACCACGCGCGAGCAGCAGCCGCGAGGTGAGGCGGCGCAGGGGCAGGGCCTCACCTGGCGGGGCTGCCTCGGCCGCGACGAGCAGCAGGTCGAGCGCATCGTCGCTGCGGCCGTGGCGGAGCAGCTCGAGCGCCATGCCCCGCTGGTCGAGCAGCTGCGCGGACCGCCAGCCGCCGTCTAGCAGCCGAACCAGCTCCGCGTCGAGGAGGGCCAGCGAGGCGACGTCCTGGAGGTTGTGGTCGAGCACCGCCGCGAGCGGCTCCGGCCCGCCGTCGCGCAGGTATCCGAAGTACCGCCCCGGCACCTCGCTGCTGGGACAGTCGCTGACCCGCCTCACCGCCAGCACCGCGGCCTCGACCGCCGCCAGCCGGGCGCTGCCCAGCAGGCGTCGCCACAGCCGGCGCGCGATCGGCAGCAGGTCGTCGTGCTGCGCGGGGAAGCTCGCCAGCTCGGCGTGCAGGCCGTTGAGCGTCAGCCGCGCGGCCAGCAGCGGCAGGTCGAAGGCCCGGCCGTTGTACGACACCAGCCGCCGCACCTGCACCAGCTCGCCGGCCACGTGACGGAGCAGGGTCGGCTCGTGCGGGTAGTCGGGGAGCAGGAACTGGCGCACCACCAGGCAGCTCGCCTCGACCCGTCCCACCGCCACCAGGAACGGCACCGTCCCGGCGCCGGTTGAGAGGCCGGTCGTCTCGGTGTCCACGTACGCGGTCGAGGGGTGTGCCGCCAGCGCCTGCGCCGTCGCCGGGGGCAGCGGCACGCTGCGCTCCACCAGCACCAGCGCGCCGCCGTCCGCCACCTCCAGCCGCGCTCCGAACCAGCGGGCGAGCACCGCGGCCCGCTCGACGTCGCTGGGCCGGGCCCCGCCGGGAGTAGAGCGCCGCTCGGCGCGGACCGCGGCCAGGCGCGCGGGGAGGTCGGTCATGGCCGGGACGCGCTACGCCAGCGCGGCCAGCAGCTCGGCGGCGGCCGCCTTCCCGCGCGGCCCCACCTCGACCGACGGCCCGACGCAAGACGGGCAGCCGTCGGCGCACCGACAGGCGTCGACCACGCCGCGGCACAGCGCCAGCAGCTCCCGCTCGCGCTGGAAGAGCCGCTCCGACAGCCCCACCCCGCCGGGCACCGCGTCGTACAGGTACAGCGTCGGCCGGCCGGTGAACGGCGCCTGCGCCTGCGCCACCACCCCCAGGTCGCGTGAGTCGCACATCAGCAGCAGCGGGGCGGTGTTGCGCGCCACCCGCGCCAGGCCGATCAGCGCCCCGTCCAGCGTCTCGCGGTCGAAGCGGCCGGCGACCGCGTCGGGCACCACGATCCAGCTGGCGGCGGTGTGCATCTGCTGCTCGGGGAGGCGGATCGGCCCCCAGCCCACGTTCTCGTGGGTGTGAAACTTGATCTTCTTGAACAGGGTGGCGTGCCAGGCGACCATCACCTCCCCCCGGGCGCGGCGTCCGCGCGCGCCCGCATCGGCCTCGTCGTCCACCGAGAGCACCTTCAGGGTGACGCCGGTGTCCGCATCGGTGTAGTAGTCGACGTCGACCCGCCGCACGTAGGCCTTGCGCTCGTCCCAGTCGAGCCGGTCGACGTGGTACTGGACTCCCTCATGGAGGTAGATGGCCTGCTCGTGGACGAGCATCGGGGCGGCGAACAGGTCCACCTCGCCGATCACGCGCGGCGGCGACCCGGTCGTGTCGACGATCACCACGTTCTCCTGCGACGCGCTGCGCAGGCTGAAGCTGCTGGCCGGGAAGTTCTCGTGGCTCCAGTAGAAGCGCCCGTCCGTCGCACGGCGCAGGAAGCCGTCCTCCTCCAGCACCCCCAGCAGCGCCGGCGTCTCGGGGAGCCCGAACCGCTCCTCGCCGGGCACCGGCAGCTCGAAGGCGGATGCCTTCAGGTGGTCGAGCAGCAGGTGCAGGTTGTCGGGGTTCACCAGCCCCTGTTCGGGGCTGCGGCCGAAGAAGTAGTCGGGGTTGGCGGCCAGGAACTGGTCGATGGGCGCCGATGAGGCGACCAGCACGCTGAGGCTGGTGGAGCCCCTCCTGCCCGCCCGGCCCAGCTGCTGCCAGGCCGACGCGATCGTTCCCGGGTAGCCGACGCTGATTGCCGCGTCCAGCCCCCCGACGTCGATCCCCAGCTCGAGGGCGTTGGTGGCCACCACGCATCGCACCGATCCGTCGCGCAGCCCGGCCTCGATGGCGCGCCGCTCGTTCGGCAGGTAGCCACCCCGGTAGCCACGGACGGTGTGGGGATGGCCCGATGGCGGCGGCAGCGCCTCGCGCAGGTAGGTGGTGAGCACCTCGACCGCGGTCCGGCTGCGCGCGAACACGATGGTCTGCACGCCGCCGCCGACCAGCCGCGCGGCGAGGTCTCGGCCGGTGAGGAGCGCGCTGCGGCGGATGCCGAGCTCGGCGTCGACGAGGGGCGGGTTCACGATCACCACGTGCCGGCGGCCGGTCGGCGCGCCGCTGCGGTCCACCAGCTCGAAGGGGGCGCCGATGACCGCCTCGGCCAGCTCGCGCGGGTTGGCGATGGTGGCCGATGCGCAGATGAAGACCGGATCGGCGCCGTAGTGGCGGCAGATGCGCCGCAGGCGGCGGATCACGTTGGCGACGTGGCTGCCGAACAGGCCGCGGTACGTGTGGAGCTCGTCGATCACCACGTAGCGCAGGTTCTCGAACAGCTTGAACCACTTGGTGTGGTGGGGGAGGATCGCCGCGTGGAGCATGTCCGGGTTGCTGACCACGACCTGCCCCGCGGCGCGGATCACGCTGCGCACGTTGGCGGGGGTGTCCCCGTCGTAGGTGTGCGTCTTGAGGCCCAGCCCGGCAGCGCCGGCGAAGCCGCGGAGCTCGGTCAGCTGGTCCTGGGCCAGCGCCTTGGTGGGGAACAGGTAGAGCGCCCGCGCGGACGGGTCGCGGGCGATGGCGTCGAGGACCGGCAGGTTGTAGCAGAGCGTCTTGCCCGAGGCGGTCGGCGTGACCACGACCACGTTGCGCCCGGCACGCGCGGCGCCGATCGCCTCCGCCTGGTGCGAGTAGAGGGCCTCCACGCCGCGTCCCCGCAGGGCGTCGATCAGTTGCGGGGCGAGGGTATCGGGGAACGGCGCGTAGCGCGGTGGCTGGGGCTCCAGGACCCGGTGGGCCGCGACCAGTCGCGCGAGCTGCGGGTCGGCAAGCAGCGCGTCGATGACCGCATCGGTGGTCGCGGGGCGCTGGTCCAGCACGGCGTCTCCCTCGATTTAGAACAGGCGTTCGCGACATTAGCACGCCTGTTCGGTCGCGGAAAGGTGTTTCGCGCTCGCGCGCTCTGTTCTGCAAAGTTGTCCACACTCGTTTTCCACTGTGGACAAGTTCGGCTCCCCGGACCGCGCCGTTCCTTGACGCTGTGGAAAACCGGCCCCTAGACTCCGGGCCAATGTCGACATCCGGTGCCGCCGCCGACGCCCGCGGGCGACCGCATCTGCCCGCCGTTCGCCTCCGGCTCGTCTGGTTGGCGTTGCTGGTGGTCATCGGAGCGCTGCTCGCCGTGCAGGTGGGACGGCAGGTCTATGCCAACTGGGCCATCAACCAGGAGGCGGAGCGCGTGCGGGCGCAGATCGAGCAGACCCTGGCCGAGATCGAGGCGCTGCGCCGGCAGCTCGACTACCTGCGCAGCGACGCCTACGTGAGCGCCGAGGCGCGGCGGCTGTTCAACCTCGGCCGGCCCGGGGAGCAGGTGCTGATCATCCCGCCCGGTGCCGCCGCACCGCCGGTCGCGGAGAGCGGCGAGCCCGCGCCACCGCCGCCGCCGCTGATCGACCAGTGGCTGGAGCTGTTCTTCGGCGCCTGATCCGCGGCGGTTGACGTCGCCGATGGGCTAGCCGGCGAGCGCCGGCGACTCGAGGCCGTGGGCCTCGAGCAGCGGGGCGTCGGCCAGAACGTCGGCGGTCGGCCCGTCGGCCACGATGAGCCCCTCGTCCATCACCACCGTCCGCGGTAGCACCTCTGCCGCCAGGCGCATGTCGTGCGTCGCCACCAGCAGCGTCTGCGGCATCTCGCCCAGGAGCCGGATCAGCTCGCGTCGCCCGCGCGGGTCGAGGCCGGCCGACGGCTCGTCGAAGACGAGGACCGACGGATCCATGCTCAGCACGGTCGCGATCGCGACCCGCTTGCGCTGCCCGAGCGACAGGTGGTGTGGCAGCCGGGCGCCCGCACCGGTCATGCCGACCGCGGCCAGCGCCCGCTCCACGCGCTCGTGAATCTCGTCCTCGGGCAGCCCCATGTGGAGCGGCCCGAAGGCGACATCGGCGAAGACGGTGGGGCTGAAGAGCTGATCGTCCGGGTCCTGGAAGACGAGCCCGACCTCGGCCCTGATCCGTCCCAGGTGCTCGCCGCCGACCTCCATGCCCGCGATGCGCACCCGCCCGTGCGAGGGCGCGTGGATCCCGTTGAGGTGGAGCATGAGCGTCGACTTGCCCGCCCCGTTGGGGCCGACCAGGGCCACCTTCAGGCCCCGCCGGACGACGAGATCGACGCCCCGCAGCGCCTCGAAGCCGTCGGGGTAGCGGAAGTGCAGGTGCTCGATCTCGATCCAGCGCGCATCCAGCTCGGGGTCCGCCGGTGACGGCATGCGATGGGCGTGCGCGTGGGCGTGGTGAGCCGCGTCCTCGCCGTGAACGTGCTCGTGGACGTGCTCGTGGGAGTCGCGGCCCGGCTCGCTGGCCATCGGCGGTCGTCCGGCCTCCACTAGGCCGCGGGCCCGAGGAGGTGGGCCGCCAGCTCGAACCCCGCCAGCGCCGCCATGACGAGCGCGAAGCCGACCCACTGACCGGCGCCGATGGGACGCGCGCCGAGGTGGCGGAAGCTGCCGGAGAAGCCGCGCGCCTGCATCGCCGCGTACACGCGCTCGCTGCGCTCGTAGCTGCGCAGGAAGAGCGACCCCACCATTCCGCCGGTGACCCGCGCCCGCCAGGCCAGCGAGCCGGCCGGCCGGCCGCCCTCGCGCACCGCGGAACGCGCCGTGCGGGCGCGCATCATCCGCGACGCCTCGTCGGCGAGGACCGCCAGGTAGCGGTACATGAAGCCGATGATGGCGACCATCACCCGCGGCAGCCGCAGGTCGCGCAGCGCGTCGACCAGGTCGTGGAACGGCGTGGTGAAGGTGAGCAGCAGCGCCGCCTGCACGCTCAGCCACGACTTGGCGGCGATGGTGCCGAACAGCACCAGCCCCTCGCCGCTGAGCGTCAGCCGCAGCGGCCCGAGCTCGACGCTCCCCAGCGGGTCCCCGGTGCGCAGGAAGACGAGCGGCAGCGCCGCCAGCAGGAAGGGCGCCGCGATGAACGCCGAGCGCGAGAGGCGGAACGGACCCAGCTGCGCGACGGCCGAGGCCAGGGCCAGAGCCACCCACGCGACGGCGAGCGCAGTGAACGCGCCCACCGGCAGGAGGCTGATCGCGACGATGGTGGCGATGGTGGCGACGAACTTCAGGCGTGGATCTGCCCGGTGGAGCGGGCTGTCCCGGGCGATCGAGCGCTCGAGGGCGAGGCTCACCGGTCCGTCTCTGCTCCGCTCACTCCGGCCGCGACCGGCGCCTGGCCAGCAGCCGGCCGGCGAGCAGCATGAGCGCGAACACGATCGCCACCCCGAGCACTCCGGCCAGGATCGTCGAAGCCGGTCCCTCGAGGCCGGGGATGGCGTAGTCGGGCAGGACGCCCCACGGCGTTCCCTGCCCGCGGTCGCCGAATCCCAGGTCCTCGGCTACCCGCTCCAGGCCGTCCGGATCCGCCGAGGCGACGTAGGCCGCGGCCACCACCACGAGCAGCGAGACCGCCAGGCCCGCCGCCCACCACCAGCGTCGGAGTCGGCTCATCGGCGCGTCTCCGCTGGGACGCCGGCCACCGACCCGGACTCGCGAAGGCGGAACAGGTCGGCGCGGGTGGCGCCGATGAAGGCCAATGCGGCCACGGTGATGACCGCCTCGCCGATCCCGATCAGCGTGTGCACGCCCACCATCACCGGCAGCGTGACGGCGATCGGAATGGTGCCCGAGGCGGCGAGCTGGAGCGCCATCGCGGCCGCCCCGACGACGACCGCCGTCCAGGAGGCGATCGCCGCGGCCGGCAGACGTCCCCGCGCCTCGCCGCCGAAGAGCCGCGCGACCGCGCGGTAGAGGGCGTAGCCGCCCAGCGTGCCGATGACGCCCATGTTGAAGATGTTGGCCCCCATCACCACCAGTCCGCCGTCCTGGAAGAGGAGCGCCTGGACCCCGACCACGCTGGCCATCACCAGCGTCGCCGCCCACGGACCGAGCATGACCGCCGCCAGCACGCCGCCCAGCAGGTGCCCGCTGGTGCCGCCGATGACCTGGAAGTTGAACATCTGCGCGGCGAAGATGAACGCCGCCATCACCCCCAGCAGCGGCACCGCGCGCTCGTCGAGGGAGCGGTTGGTCCGGCGCACCGCCAGCGCCAGCACCAGCGCGGTGACGGTCCACATGGCGACCGCAACCGGGACGGTCAGGAAGCCGTCCGGGGCGTGCAGCGCGAGGATGGAGGGGGTCGTCATCGCAGTGCCGATTCTACTGGTGGGGTCCTCTTATTACAACAGGTTGCAATAAGCAGCAGCGAGGTCATACTGCCGCCATGAGCGACGAGACGCGCCGCGAGCCGTGGCGCTCGGTCCGGCAGCGCTTCCGCGAGCGGGGCCTGCGCTGGACGCCGCAGCGACGCACCATCGTGGAGGTGCTGTCGGGGGCGCGGGGCCACGTCACCGGCGCGGAGCTGGTCGAGGGCTGCCGGCGGATCGACCCAAGCACAGTGCCCTCCACGGTGTACCGAACGCTCGACGTGCTCGAGGAGCTGGGCCTGGTCCGGCACGGCCACGGCGCCGATGGGCGGGAGGAGTTCCACGTCCAGCCGGGCGAGGAGCACGGGCACCGCTACTGCGCCGGATGCGGGCGCAGCTGGGAGATCGGCGATGCCGAAGCGTCGGCCATCCGCCGGGCCTTCCGGCGTGCCGACGGCTTCGAGGTCGACATCGGGCACGTCACCGTGGTCGGCCGCTGTCGGGGCTGTGCGGGCTGACCGCGCGAGTTGCCGGTGCCAGCGCGGGTCGGTATCCTCGGAGGGCCGAGCCGGTGGCGGAGTAGCTCAGTGGTAGAGCAGGGGACTCATAAGCCCTTGGTCGGTGGTTCGAATCCGCCCTCCGCTACCAACCACATGCCGATTCCCATGCGACACTCGGCGCATGCCGGCAGCCGAGCCACCCGCTCCCCGCGAGCTGGTCGACGCCCTCGAACGTGGCGCACACGGGCTGATCCCCGATGGCGTGCCGCTCGTCCTGGCCGTCTCGGGCGGCGCCGACTCGATGGCCCTCCTGCTCGCCGCCGCCGCCCTGGCGCCTACCGCCGGCTGGCGACTGACCGTCGCCCACCTGGACCACCGCCTGCGTGAGGGCTCCGACGCCGATGCGCGCTTCGTCGCCGATGCCGCCGCCCGGCTGGACCTTCCCTTCGAGCTCCGACAGGCCGATGTCGGGGAACTGGCTGCAACAGAGGGCCGCTCGGTGGAGGACGCCGGCCGGGAGGCGAGGTACCGCTTCCTCGAGGAGGTGGCCGGGCAGTTGGGCCGCGAGGCGCTGGTCGCGACCGCCCATACCCTCGACGACTCCGCCGAGACGGTCCTGCTGAACCTGGTGCGCGGGAGCGGCCTGGCGGGGCTGCGCGGTATTCCCGCCCGGCGGGGGCGGATCGTCCGGCCGCTGCTCGCCGCCCGAAGGGAGGAGCTGCGATCGGCGCTCGATGCGGCGGGGATCGCATACCGCCGCGACCCCTCCAACGACGACCCGTCGTTCGCGCGCAACCGCCTCCGCCTCGAGGTGCTGCCCATCCTGGAGCGGCTGAACCCGGGGATCGTGCCCACCCTGGCCCGCTATGCTCGGCTCGCCGCCGACGACGACCAGCTGCTCGACGCGATCGCCGCCGCCGAGCTGTCCGCGCGGCGGGCACCGGATGGGTCGGTGGACTGGCGAGAACCGCCGGCGCGGCCCGTCGCGCGGCGAATCGTGCGGCAGCTCGCCGGCGAGCCAGCTCCGTCCAGCGAGCGCGTGGAGGCGCTGATCGAGGCCGCTGAGGGGCCGCGCGGCGGCGTCACGATCGAGCTCGGCGCGGGCCGCAGCGCCTCGGTTCGGGGTCGGCGCATCCGGATCGGGCCAGCCTGAGCGCGGGGCCGGCGCAGCCCTGGGACCACCGGCACAGGTTGTGCATCCGAAGGTCCCGCGTGCCACCGTTTGTGGGGCTCACACCTCGAACCTATACTTGCGCAGCCTGACGGGCAGACGGGTCGAGAGGGTCGTCGGTCGGCGGGCAGTCACTATGGAGATGGAAAGAGACCCACGTTGAGCAGTCGACTCGTCCGCAACAGCGTCGTCCTGGTGGTGCTGGCCGTGTTCGGCCTTGCCCTGCTGTGGACGTACGTGGTCGACTCCGGCGGCCAGCAGCCCTACACCTACGCCAACCTGCTCGAGGCCGCGAGCGAGAATCGCATCGAGGAGGTGACCCAGGACGGCACCAAGCTGACCGTCGTCCTGAAGGGCGGGGACCAGGAACCGCGGACGGTGATCGTACCCAGCGCCGACTTCCCGGTGCTCGAGCAGCTGTGCGCGGCGCGCAACGAGTCGAACATCGTGGCGTGCACGAAGGCGATCGGCTACTCGGCCGTCGAGGAGAGCGCTGCCGGGCAGTGGATCGGGATCCTGATCACGGCGATGCTGCCGGTCCTGCTCATCGGCGCCTTCATCTTCTTCATGATGCGCCAGGCGCAGGGCACCAATAACCAGGCGATGAGCTTCGGGAAGTCCCGGGCGCGGATGTTCCTGGGCAACAAGACGGTGGTGACCTTCAACGACGTGGCGGGCGTCGACGAGGCGAAGCACGAGCTGACCGAGGTGGTCGAGTTCCTCAAGTACCCCGAGAAGTTCAACTCCCTCGGGGCGCGGATCCCGCGCGGCGTGCTGCTGGTGGGGCCGCCCGGAACCGGCAAGACGCTCCTCGCCCGCGCCGTCGCCGGCGAGGCGGGGGTCCCCTTCTTCAGCATCTCCGGCTCCGAGTTCGTGGAGATGTTCGTGGGCGTCGGCGCCTCGCGGGTGCGCGACCTGTTCGAGCAGGCCAAGCGCAACTCGCCGTGCATCGTGTTCGTCGACGAGATCGACGCCGTCGGCCGCCAGCGCGGGGCCGGTCTGGGCGGCTCGCACGACGAGCGCGAGCAGACCCTCAACCAGATCCTGGTCGAGATGGACGGCTTCGACACCAACACCAACGTGATCGTGGTCGCCGCCACCAACCGCCCCGACGTCCTCGACCCCGCCCTCCTGCGTCCCGGCCGCTTCGACCGCCAGGTGGTGCTCGACCGGCCCGACATCAAGGGACGCCGCGAGATCCTCAACGTCCACATCAAGGGCAAGCCGCTCGACAAGACGGTGGAGCTCGAGCAGCTGGCACGCCGCTCCCCGGGCTTCAGCGGGGCCGATCTCGCCAACCTCGTCAACGAGGCCGCCATCCT
>CAYXZN010000001.1:0-47353 GCA_964469325.1 uncultured Steroidobacteraceae bacterium | reverse complement strand
GCTCATCGGGCCAGCCGGGCTCATCGGGCCAGCCGGGCTCATCGGGCCAGCCGGGGACCGGCAACCAGCCGGGGACCGGCAACCAGCCGGGGACGCAGCCCGGCACTGGCAACCAGCCCGGCTCCGGCGGCGGCGCGACCGTGCGGCGCATCCCAAGCGGGGGCCAGCGAACGGGTGGCTTCGATGGCCCGACGCAGGACAACAAGCCGTTCGACGTCGGCGAGACCGACTTCTACGCGCCGTTCGACCGGATCGGCCGCCCGGGCGAGCCGAGCTTCGTGGCCGGCCAGGGAGGCGACGGCGGCACCGACCAGACCGGCAGTGGGAGCGGCACCGGCTTCGACAATGACAGCCTGGTCCCCTACCGGGCGGTCTTCGACCTCTTCCGCGACTTCGCCAACGGCCAGCTGGAGCGCCAGCAGGTGCCGATCACGCTGAAGGATCTCGTGCGCGACTACTTCACCCGCCTCGAACCGCTGGAGTGACCGAACCATGACCGAGCAGACCTCCGCCCCCGCGCCGGCAGCCGTCGACGCCGAACGCTTCTCCGAGCTGGCCAACGCCATCGAGGCCGAGGTGGGCCGTTACATCGTCGGCCAGCGGCAGCTGGTACGGCACACCCTGATCAGCCTGCTCGCAGGCGGCCACGCGCTGCTGGAGGGCGTGCCGGGGCTGGGCAAGACAATGCTGGTGCGCACCATGGCCGAGGCGCTCGAGCTGGGCTTCTCTCGCATCCAGTTCACGCCCGACCTGATGCCCGCGGACATCGTCGGCACCAACATCATCGTCGAGGAGGGCGGCGAGCGTCGGTTCCGCTTCCAGCCGGGACCGATCTTCAGCAACCTGGTCCTGGCCGACGAGATCAACCGCGCCACGCCCAAGACCCAGTCGGCGCTGCTCGAGGCGATGCAGGAGCACTCGGTGACGGTGGCCAAGCAGCGCTACCAGCTCTCCGAGCCGTTCTTTGTGCTCGCCACCCAGAACCCGCTGGAGATGGAGGGGACCTACCCGCTCCCCGAGGCCCAGCTGGACCGCTTCTTCTTCAAGGTCGAGGTCCCCTTTCCGGCCACAGACGAGCTGATCGAGATCATGGAGCGCACCACCGGCGGTGAGCAGGTGACGGTGCGGCCGGTGGCCAGCGGGGCGGAGATCGTGGGCCTGCAGCGGCTGGCCCGCGAGGTTCCCATCGCCAGCCACGTGATGGCCTACGCGGTCCGCCTGCTGCGCGGCACGCACCCGGACGCCGAGGGCGCGCCGGAGCTGATCCGCAGCTACGTGCGCTACGGCGCCTCCCCCCGCGGGGCGCAGGCCATGGTGCTGGGCGCGAAAATCCACGCCCTGCTGGACGGCCGCTTCAACGTCGCCTTCGCCGACGTCCAGGCCACCGCCATCCCGGCCCTCCGGCACCGAGTCATCCTCAACTTCGAGGGGGAGGCCGAGGGGATCAGCACCGACAGCGTGGTCCGCGCCGTCCTGGCCGAGACGCCAACCGAGCCGTCCGAGTAGGGCGCCGATGAGCGCGCCCACTCGCCCTCCGGCGCTCGATCGCGCCGCCTCCACCGTCGGCGGCGAGGCAGATCGGCTCTTCGACGAGGCCTTCCTGCGACGCCTCGAGCAGCTCGAGCTCGCCTCGCGGCGTCTCACCGCGGGACGCATGAAGGGCGAGCGGCGCAGCGTGCGTCGCGGGCAGAGCGTCGAGTTCGCCGACTACCGCAACTACGCGTCGGGCGACGACCTGCGCCAGCTCGACTGGAACGTGTACGCGCGGCTGGAGCGGCTCTTCATCAAGCTCTTCGTCGAGGAGGAGGACGTCACCGTCCACGTCCTGGTCGACGCCAGTCGATCGATGGACTTCGGCGAGCCGAACAAGCTCGACTTCGCGCGGCGAGCCGCTGCGGCTCTGGCGTACATCGGCCTGGCGCACCTCGACCGCGTCAGCCTGGCCTTCCTGGGCGACGGGGCGGCCAGCATGGGGCGCCCGATCCGCGGCAAGGGCCGGGTCTTCGACCTGTTCGGGTTCCTGGCCGCACCCCCGGCCATGCGGCTGACGGGTCTGGCCGACGCGGCCCGCGACTACGCCGCGCGACTCCGGGGACGCGGCCCGTTGCTGCTGATCAGCGACCTGATGGACCCCGGCTACCTCGACGCGCTGCGCGACCTGGCCGGGACCCGCTGCCAGCTGTCGGTGCTCCACGTCCTGGCTCCCGAGGAGCTGGACCCCGATGTGCCCGCCGATGCACGGCTGGTCGACAGCGAGACCGGCGCCACGGTGGAGGTGAGCGGCGACGCGGACCTGGTCGACCGCTACCGGTCCCGCCTCGCCGACTGGCAGGCGGAGATCGCCGCCTTCTGCGCGCGGCGCGGCGGCGCCTACGTCAGCGTGCCCAGCGACGGCGACCTGTCCGACCTGCTGTTCGACGTCCTGCGCCGGCGGAGGGTCGTGTCGTGAGCCTCGCGGCGCCCCTCGCCCTGCTGGGCCTGCTGGCCCTGCCGGTGATCATCGCCTTCTACATGCTGCGGCTGCGCCGCCGCGACGTGCCGGTCGGGTCCACCTTCCTGTGGCAGCAGCTGCTCCACGACACCGAGGCCAACGCCCCGTGGCAGCGGCTCCGGTTCAGCTGGCTGCTGCTGATCCAGCTCCTCCTCGCCCTGCTGCTCGTGCTGGCGGCGGTGCGGCCGTTCACCACCGCGGTCTCGGACCTCGCCGCCAACGTGGTCCTGATCGTCGACACCAGCGCCTCGATGGGCACGGTCGACCGCTCCGGTGAACGGATGGCGCTGGCGAGAGCGGCCGCGCACCGCGTGGTGGACCGTCTGCCGGAGGGCGGGCGGGTAACGGTGGTGGCCGCGGACGACACCGCGCACGTGCTGGTGTCGGAGACCGACGACCGCTCCGCCGCGCACGACGCGATCGGCCGGCTGGAGGCGAGCCAGCTGCCCGGTGACCTGAGCGACGCCTTCGCCCTCGCCGCAGCGCTCGCGGCGCGCGACGCGGACTCGACCGTGGTGGTGGTGAGCGATGCGAACGTCGCCCGCCTTCCGGGCGGCGGTGTCGGGGCCCCGGTGCTGGTGGAGCGTGTCGGCGAGAGCGACGCGAACCAGGCGGTGGCGGCCCTGTCGGTGCTGCGCCGCGCCGGCGGCGCCCAGCTCGACCTCTTCGTGGCGGTCTCCAACCCGTCGGCCGGCGAGGCGGTGCGTCGACTCGAGATCTACGCGGATGACGTGCTGGTGGACGCGCGCGACCTGGCCATCCCGGCGGGCGAGCGGAGCGAGGCGATCGTCGCGAGCGTGCCGGCGGCGGCGCGCGTGGTCGAGGCTCGGCTGGCCGGGACGGACGCCCTGGCCGTCGACGACCGCGCCTTCGCGTTGGTGCCGCAGTCGGCGCCGATGCGGGCGCTGCTGGTCAGCGATGGCAACGCCTACCTCGAGAGCGCTCTCGCCCTCCTCCCCCGTCTCGAGCTGTACGCGGTCGGGCCGACCGGCTACGCCGATGCGCTGGAGGAGGCCACCGAGGCCGATAGCCCCTACGCCCTGGTCGTGTTCGACCGCTTCGTCCCGCCCCAGCCGCCCGAGGCAGCCGCGCTCTACGTCGGGCCCGACGACGACGGACCCTACGGAGAGGTGGGACGCACGCTCGCCTCGCCGGCGATCGGGCAGACCGATCCGGCGGAGCCGCTGCTCCGCTTCGTCGATCTGGCCGCCGTCCACGTCGGACGTGCCCGGCAGGTGACGCTGGCCGAGGGGATGCGGCCGGTGGTCGAGACCCCGCGCGGCGAGCCGCTGCTGGCGGTGGGTCGGGTCGATGGCCGCAGTCTCGCGGTGGTGACCTTCGCCCTCGGCGAGTCCGATCTGCCGCTCCAGGTCGCGTTTCCGCTGCTGGTCAGCAACCTGGTCGACTTCCTGGTCCCGCCGACCGACGGCGTCCTGCCGCCATCGGCCGCGCTCGGCCAGCCGATCGCCATCGCGCTCGACCCCGCCATCGGATCGGTCACCCTGCGCGAGGCGGGTGCTGACCGCGAGGTGGCCCTGGTCGGCGGGCGAGGAACGCTCCCCGGTGCGACGGCGGTCGGGATCCGCGAGGTGCGCACGGCCGGCGGGGAGCTCGTCGGACGGGTCGCCGCCAACCTGTTCGACGCCACCGAGTCGGACGTCGCCCCCGGCGACCCGACCGGAATCGCCGACCTCGGCCGTCCCGCCGATCCCGACGAGGCCGGGCAGCCGGCTCGCCTCGAGTGGTGGTGGCCGTTCGCGCTCGCCGTGCTGCTGCTGCTGTCCGCCGAGTGGCTGCTCTTCCACCGGCCGACGCGCCGCAGCCTCGAGCGCACGGCTCGCCGCTTCGGCAGCCTGCGACGCCTGCCGACGCGCGCGGCCGGCGGCGGAGACCGCTGATGCCGATCGGCTTCGCCGAGCCGATCTGGCTCTGGCTGCTGCTGCCCGCCGTCGGCGTGGTGGTGGCGGGCTGGCTGGTCGCCTCACGCATGCTGCCGCCCGGCCGTCGGGCCGCCTCGCTGGTCCTGCGCCTGCTACTGGTCACCTGCCTGGTCGGCGCGCTGGCGGGGGCTCGGCTGACGCTCCCGTCGGATCGGCTGAGCGTGGTCTTCCTGGTCGACGGCTCGGACTCCATGCCCGACGGGACCCGCGAGGAGCTGGTGGAGTTCGCGCGCGACGCGGTCGCGCAGATGCCGGAGGCCGACCTCGCCGGCGTGGTGGTCTTCGGGGGCAACGCGCTGGTCGATCGGCTTCCCAGCGACGTACCCGAGCTGGGGCCGCCCGAGTCGCTGCCGGTCGCCGGCGCGACCGACATCGGAGCTGCGGTCCGGCTGGCGACAGCCATCTTCCCGGCCGGCACCCAGCGCCGGATCGTGCTCCTCTCCGATGGCAACGACACCGCGGGACAGGCGGGCGACGCGATCCTGGCGGCGGCCGCGGCCGGGATCCGCCTCGACGTGGCGCTCCCCGGCCGGGCGTCCCACGCCGAGGTCCTGGTCGATGCCGTGGACGCTCCGGCCGGAGCGCGGGTCGGGGAGACGGTGGACGTGACCGTCCGGCTGCGCACGACGGTCGAGGCAGCGGCCACCCTGCGCCTGCTGGCCGACGGGCGCACCCAGGCGTCCGAGCAGCTCGACCTGGTTCCGGGCAGCGAAGCGCTGACGTTCCGCGTGCGGCTCGACGAGCCCGGCTTCCACGTCTTCCGCGCCGTCATCGAGTCGGGCACGGACCACTTCGCCGAGAACAACGCCGCCGACGCCTACGTGCTGGTGCACGGTCCGCCGCAGGTGCTCCTCGCCACCGACGACGTCGCACGCGCCGGCGACCTGGTCGCCGCGCTTGAAGCGGCCCGGCACGACGTGACGGTGGTGACGGCGGGCGGCGTCCCCGCCTCGCTGGCCACGCTGGCGGGCTACGACGCGGTGGTGCTCGACAACGTGACCGCCGCGCAGCTGGGCATCGACGCGATGGCCGCCCTGCAGGTCTTCGTCCGCGACCTCGGCAAGGGGCTGGTGATGCTGGGCGGCCGGAACAGCTACGGGGCGGGCGGCTACCTGAACACCCCGCTGGAGGAGACGCTCCCGGTGTACATGACGGTCCGCGACCGCGAGCGGTCGCCGGACGTGGCGCTGGTGGCGGTCGTCGACAAGAGCGGCTCGATGGCCGACTGCCACTGCACCGGGGACGACCGCGACCTCGCCAACCCGAGCGGCACGCGCGGGTTCGAGAAGGTGGACATCGCCAAGGAGGCGATCCTGCGCGCGGCGAACGCGCTGGCGCCGAGCGACCAGATCGGCGTGGTCGCGTTCGACGAGCAGGCGCACTGGGCACTGCGTACCGGGCCGATCGACCCGGCCGTCCTCCAGGCCTCCCTTGGCTTCGCAGCCGATGGCCAGACGAACATCTACGCCGGGCTGAAGGCCGCCTACGACGACCTGGTCCGCAACCCGGCCAAGCTGCGGCACATCATCCTCATCACCGACGGCTGGTCGCAGTCAGGGGCCTACGACCAGCTGCTGGCCGACATGCGCGAGGCGGGGATCACCCTGTCCACCATCGGCACCGGCGGCGGGTCGGCGGGCGTGCTGGAGCGGCTGGCGCAGCAGTCGGGGGGCCGGTACTACGACGCCGCCGACGCCACCACCATCCCCGACATCTTCCTGCGAGAGACGATCCGCACCGCGGGCGAGCAGATCGTAGAGGAGCCGTTCCAGCCGATCCCATCGGCCCCGTCGGAGATCCTGCGCGGGCTCGACGCGGGCCGCCTGCCGCCGCTGCTCGGCTACAACGCCACCACCGCCAAGGGGACGGCCAGCGTTGCGCTGCTGACGGGACGCGAGGACCCGCTGCTGGCCCAGTGGCAGTACGGCCTGGGACGCGCGGCGGCGTGGACCTCGGACGCGCGGCAGCAGTGGGCGACCGAGTGGATCGGGACCGAGTCGTTCGGCACCCTCGCCGCCCAGCTGGTGTCGTGGACGCTGCCTCCACAGGACGCGCAGGGGATCGACGTGCAGTTCACGCCGGGGAGCGAGGGCCGTCTCCACGTCGAGGTCACCTCGCTCGACGACGAAGGGACGCCGCGCAACTTCTACCGGACGGTTCTGCGCCTGGTCGGTCCCGATCTCGCGCCGGTCCAGGCCGTCCTCGAGCAGGTCGGGCCGGGCCGGTACGCCGGGACCATCCAGGCCGATGACCCCGGTGCGTACCTGGTCCGGGTGGCCCAGACGCGGGAGGGGGCACAGCCCGCCAGCCGCACCCTGGGGATCGTCAGCCCGACAGCGGATGAGTACCGGCGCCTGGGCGTCGATCGCGAGGCGCTGGCGGGGATGGCCGCCGCTGGGGGCGGTCGGCAGCTGAGGCTCGACGAGATCGAGCCGGTCTGGCGGCACGACATCGAGGCCGCCTCGTTCCCGGCGCCGATCTGGCCCTGGCTGCTCGTGGTGGCCCTGCTGCTGGTTCCGGTGGACATCGGGGTACGACGCGTGGCCATCGCCCGCAGCGACTTCGCCACAGCGCGTGGCTGGCTCTGGCGACGGCTGGGGCTGTCGGCGCCGGCGGCCCAGCCGCTGCCCGGCCTGGCCGAGCTCCGCGCCGCCAGGGAGCGCACCGGGGCGCGGAACGCCCGGGTGGCGATGACCGCTCGGCCGGAGCCGCCAGGGGACGAGCCACCATCGGCCCGAGAAGCGGGTGCCGGGCGGATCCCGGCACCGGAGCCGCCTCCCGTCCCGGATGAACCGCACGCCGAGCGGGCAGAGCCCCCCGGAGAGACGCTGGCGGAGCGCCTGGCCCGGCGCCGCCGCGGCGGGACCTGACCGCTCAGCGGCGCTCGATCTCCTCCAGCGTCGCCACCTCCGTCTCCTCGCGCGGCCGCGGCCGGAGCTCCGCGCCTCGCAGGTACAGGAACAGCCCGGCGGCCAGCGTCAGCACGGTGACGATCAGCGCCCACGGCCACTCGCGGTAGTCGACCAGCCCCACCACGTGCACCACGGTCACCGACCGGTTCCCCAGCGGGTCGGTCGCCTCCACGCGGACCGGACGCGGCCACGGCAGGGCGCTGACCGACGCGCGGAACGAGCCGTCGTTGGTCACGCTGACAGCCGACCCATCAACCGTGACCGCCGCCGGACCGCTGACCGTACCGTCGACGCGCGCCGAGAGGCTGAACGGCTCGGTCTCGGCCAGCACGTCGAGCTGCGGCACCTCGGCCAGCACCTCGACCTGCCAGCTGTGCAGGTAGGCCCGTCCGGAGGGGCCGATGACGATGAGGACCGCCTCGTAGCCCGGCGCGTCCTGCTGCGACTCGGGGGGCGCGATACGGATCGTGACCTCCCCGTCGGGGTCGGGAAGGTGCTCGCGGACCAGACGACCCATCATGCTCAGCACGCGCGCCCCGGCGGGGAGCTCGAGCCGGACGTCGAATCCGGCCCGCGGGGCGTACACCGTGGATGCCGGCTCCGCCGAGATCGCGCCCGCCAGCTCCCCGGGCAGATCGACCGGCCGACGGCTCTCGGGCAGGAGCGCCAGCGCGGCTTCGACCAGCCGCACCTCGCCGGCCGCTCCGGCGAATGAGTCGAGCGAGCCGCCGCGCGGCTCAGGGTCGCCGATCCGCCCGGTGGCGAGAACAAGCCACGCCTCGCCCGGACCGGCCAGGCCGAGCGGCGTGACATCGGTGAGCGTGGCAATCTCACGAGCCTCCGCCTGCGGCGAGCCCTGCACCACCAGGCGTCCCCTGAAGACGAACGCGTCCCGGCCGCCCACGCCACCCGGAAACGGCCCGGAGTACGCCCGCGGCGGGGCGACGTTCTGGATCCGGCTGCCAATGAGGCGCTCGGTCAGGTCGTCCAGCCGCGCCGCCACGCTGGACGGCCTCACGATCCCGAACGGCTCGAGGGCCGGCCCGACGACCTCGATGTGGACGTTCGGCAGGACCCCCGCGGGATGCACCTCGGGCTGGACGAAGAGGTACCGGGTGCCCGCCCCCCGGCCGATGGAGCCGGCCAGCCACGCGAACATGGTCCTCCCGTCGCCCAGCTCCACTCTCCCACCCCGCGGCCACCCCAGGCGCTGGACCGTGTCGCGGGTGGTCTGGGCGAGCATGGCAGGCACGCCACGCAGGGTGATCCCCGGCGCGACCAGCGGCCGGACGGCATCGAGCTCGGCGATCTCGATCCGCGGGTCAGAGGGCGGACCGCCGATCCGCATCAGACGAATGCCGGGCGTCGTGTCGCCCGGCAGGTCGATGACGTACACGACCTCCTCACCACGCTCGCCATCGAGCTCCCCGATGTACGACGGCAGCACCGAGCCCATCGGGCCGGCAGGGGCCATCCGAGCCGACTCCCAGCCAGCCGCCGTCCAGTGCAGGACCCGGATGCCGCCCAGGCCCCCCGCGCGCGGGGGCTCGGTGACGACCAGCTCCTCGTTCCCGTCCCCGTCGAGGTCGGCGGGGTGGACGGCCAGCGCCGTGCCGAAGCCGGTGCTCCCATCCGTCCCGCGCAGCACGCGCAGCTCGAGCCCGCCGCGACCCTCGCGCACCTCGAACAGCGACAGGCAGCAGCGGCCGGCCAGCTCCCTGGTGCCGATCGTGGCCACCACCACCCTATCCCGGCCGCCGTGCCGCCAGCGGATCAGCCGCGCCGGCTCGCCGACCAGCAGCGGGCGCATCAGGTCGTCGTCCCTGAACTGGATCTCGTCGGGCACGACGATGCCACGCCGCAGGGGGACGATGCCCAGCGACCGCCACTCGCCGTCGACCAGGCGCCACCCGTCGACCGCCAGGTGGCCCGTCCCGCCGGGATCGCGGATCAGCCGCAGCACCTCGCGGGCGCCGTCGCCGTCCACGTCGGCCACCATCCCGCCGTACGCGATCCCCTCGAGGGCGATGGTCCCCGTCTCCAGGGCATCCGCCGCCGGCGGCACGGCGCCGGCGAGCAGCAGGCAGGCAGCCGCGGCGCGGGCGAACCGCCCTGGAAGAAGCCTCGGCGCTGCCATGGGTCCGGTCAGGATACCCGGGGGCGTGCCATCATCGGTCCATGGAGCATCCGCACATGCTGTGGCAGCCGCCCGACGACGCGCGGCAGACGACGCAGATGGGCCGCTACCTGGACTGGCTGGCCGATGCGCGAGGGGTATCGCTCGCGGACTACGACGCCGCCTGGCGCTGGTCGGTGACCGAGCTGGATGCGTTCTGGCGCTCCATCTGGGACTTCGCCGCGGTGGAGGCGTCCGGCGAGCCGTCGGCGGCCCTGGCCGACGCTCGCATGCCCGGCGCCCGGTGGTTCCCGGGAGTCCGACTGAACTGGGCGGAGCACGCCCTCCGCCTCGCGCAGCGCGCCGAGGACGAGGTGGTGGTGATCGGCCGCTCGCAGTCCCGCGAGCGCGTCACGCTGACCGTCGCTGAGCTGCGCGACCAGGTCGCGCGCTGCCGGGCCGGCCTGCAACGCCTGGGGGTGGGCCCCGGCGACCGGGTGGCGGCCATCCTGCCCAACGTGCCGGAGACGATCGTGGCCGTGCTCGCCACCGCCAGCCTGGGCGCGGTGTGGACCAGCTGTGCTCCGGAATTCGGGACTCGCAGCGTGGTGGACCGCTTCAGCCAGGTGAAGCCGAAGGTCCTGATCGGCGTCGACGGCTACCGGTACGGCGAGCGTGCGGTTCCCAGGACCGATGAGCTGGCCGACATCCGGGCGGCGATCCCCGACCTCGCCGCCACGGTGCTGCTCCCCTACCTCGAGCCGAAAGCCCGGGTTCCCGATGCCCTCACCTGGGACGAGCTGCTCGCCGAGCCGGGCGAGCTGGCCTTCGACCGCGTCCCGTTCGACCATCCGCTCTTCATCCTCTACTCGTCGGGCACCACCGGCCTGCCGAAGGCGATGGTTCACGGCCACGGCGGCATCCTGCTTGAGCACTTCAAGATCCTCGCGCTGCACCACGACCTGGGACCGGCCGATCGGTTCTTCTGGTTCACGACCACCGGCTGGATGATGTGGAACTACCTGGTGAGCGGCCTGCTGGTGGATGCGACCCTGGTTACGTTCGACGGCTCCCCGGGCCATCCGGACCTGCTCGAGCTGTGGCGGATGGCCGCCGAGGAGCGGATCAGCGTGTTCGGCACCAGCGCGCCGTACCTGATGGCCTGCCGCAAGGCCGAGATCCAGCCGGGCACGGCCTGCGATCTTTCGGCGCTTCGATCCGTCGGCTCGACCGGCGCCCCGCTGCCGCCGGAGGGCTTCCGCTTCGTGTACGAGCACGTCTCGCCATCGGTCCACCTCGAGTCCGTTTCGGGCGGCAGCGACGTGTGCAGCGGCTTCGCGCTGGCAGCCCCGCTGGTGCCCGTCTGGGAGGGCGAGATCAGCTGCCGCGGCCTGGGAGCCGCGGTGGAGGCCTTCTCGCCGGATGGGCGCTCCCTCATCGGTGAGCAGGGCGAGCTGGTCCTCACCGCGCCCATGCCGTCGATGCCGGTGCGGTTCTGGAACGACCCCGATGGCTCGCGCTACCGCGCGGCATACTTCGACGTCTTCCCGGGCGTCTGGCGCCACGGCGACTGGATCACCATCACGGAGCGCGGGTCGTGCGTCATCAGCGGGCGGTCGGACGCCACCCTGAACCGGGGCGGGGTACGGATCGGCACCGCCGAGTTCTACGCCGTTGTCGAGTCGCTGCCCGAGGTCGCCGACTCGGTGGTGGTTCACCTCGAGGACGGGGACCGGCTGCTGCTGTTCGTGGCGCTTCGCGAGGGAGAGGAGCTGGACGAGGCGCTGCGGGACCGGATCCGCGCCGAGCTGCGCTCGGCGCTCTCGCCGCGGCACGTCCCGGATCGGATCGCCGCCGTGCCCGCCGTGCCGCGCACCCTCTCCGGCAAGAAGCTCGAAGTGCCGGTGAAACGGATCCTGACCGGCACTCCGCCCGAGGCAGCCGCCTCCCGCGGCTCGCTGGCCAACCCCGAGGCGTTGGACGCGTTCGTGGAGCTGGCGCAGGGGAAGGGCTAGGCCCGGCTCGCCCCGCCTTCAGCACCGGCACCGGCCGCCCGCCGATCAGCTAGGTCAGCGATCGCGAGGCGAGCGCGTCGGGGGCCTCCAGCCGCCGCCGCAGGTCGTCCAGGAAACGGGCTGCCAGCTCGCCGTCGATCAGCCGGTGGTCGGCGGTGAGGGTGACCCGCATGCTGGTCCGAACCCCGATCCCATCGCCGATGACCACCGGCCGCGGGACCGCGCTGCCCACCGCCAGGATGGCCGATTCGCCCGGATTGATGATGGCCGTGAACTGCTCCACGCCGTACATGCCCAGGTTGGAGATGGAGAAGGTGCTGCCGGACATGTCGTCGGGCTTCAGGGTGCCGGCGCGAGCGGCCTGGATCAACGCCGTCGAGCGCTCGTGGATCTCGTCGAGGGTCAGGTGGTCGGCGTCGCGCAGGACAACCACCACCAGGCCGTCGGGAACCGACACGGCGAGACCGACATGCACCCGGCGCCGGAGCCACACGTCGGCGCCGTCGGTCCGCGAGTTGACCAGCGGGAACTCGACCAGGCTCTGGGCGGCGGCCAGCACCAGGAAGTCGGTCACGCTGAGGCCTCGCCCAGCCTCCTTCAGGCGCTGCCGCAGAGCCATCAGACGGGTGACGTCGACCGATATCGTGACCGTGAACTGGGGTGCGGTGCCGGTGCTCAGCGACATCCGATCGGCGATCACGCGCCGCATTCGCGACAGCGGCTGGCGCGACTCGTCCTCCGCCTCGACCGGCGGTGCCGCCGGGGGCTCCCGTACGACCGGCGGCGCGGCGGCGGTCCCCGCCTGGCCGGCCGCGAGCCGCTCGACCGCCGCCCGAACGTCGCGCTCCACGATGCGCCCCGCCGGGCCGGTGCCCGCCACGGACGCGAGGTCGATGCCCGCCTCCACCGCCAGGCGCCGGGCACGCGGGCTGGTGCGCACCCGGTCCCGGCCCCGGGGGGCCGCGCCATCAGCGGCAGCGCCACCCGGCGGAGGCTGTGTCACCTCGGGCGCGCTCCGATCGTCGGGCACGGCGCCAGCAGCGTCGGTCTCCGGGAGGCGCTCGCCCGGCTCGCCGACGTACGCGCACACCGAGTTGACCGGAACGGTCTGCCCCGCCTCCACCAGCTGCTGCAGGAGGACGCCCTCGACGAAGGCCTCGACCTCCATGGTGGCCTTGTCGGTCTCGATCTCGAACAGGACATCGCCCTTGCGGACCGGCTCCCCTTCGTCCTTGCGCCAGGCGAGGAGCGTGCACTCCTCCGTCATCTGTCCAGGACGCGGCATCAGGATGGGGTGGGCCATGGGCGGGTCCTACCCGGCGGCCAGGACGGCGCGGACGATGTCGTCCGGCTGCGGCAGGAAGGCCTTCTCCAGCCCTTCGGCCTGGGGCGATATGCCGTTGGCGGCGCCGATGCGCCCGACCGGCGCGTCGAGGTCGTCGAACGCCTCGGACTGGATCCGAGCGACGATCTCGTTGACGAACGAGCCGATCAGGACCGCCTGGCTGGCGACCAGGCAGCGGCCCGTCTTCCGCACCGACGCCAGTACCGTCTCCATGTCCAGCGGCACCAGGCTGCGCAGGTCGATCACCTCCGCCGAGATGCCGTGCTCGGCAGCGAGGCGATCGGCGGCGGCGAGCGCGTCGATGACCGCCGGCCCCCACGCCACCAGCGTCGTGTCCGCCCCTTCGCGCGCGACGCGCGCGGTGCCGATCTCCACCAACCGGTCGTCCCCCTCGGGCAGCGGGCCCTTGGTGGGGTAGAGCCCCTGGCTCTCGACGAACAGCACCGGGTTGTTGTCGCGGATCGCCGACTTCAGCAGACCCTTGGCGTCCGCCGGGGTGGCGGGATAGAGGACGTACAGGCCCGGGATGTGGGTGAACAGGCTCTCCAGCGACTGCGAGTGCTGGCCGCCGTAGCCCTTGCCCGCACCGACCGACGCGCGGATGACCAGCGGCACCTCGACCTGCGCCCCGCTCATGTAGTGCCACTTGCCGGCCTGGTTGGCGATCTGGTCGGAGGCCATGAGCGCGAAGTCCATGTACATCAGCTCCACCACCGGGCGCGTGCCGACCATGGCGGCTCCCACCGCGGTCCCGCAGATGCACGCCTCGGAGATGGGCGTGTTGAAGACTCGGTGGCGGCCGAACGCCTCCAGCAGCCCCTTGGTCAGCTTGAACGCGCCGCCGTAGTCCGCG
This sequence comes from uncultured Steroidobacteraceae bacterium, assembly GCA_964469325.1. Classification (GTDB taxonomy): domain Bacteria; phylum Chloroflexota; class Limnocylindria; order QHBO01; family QHBO01; genus CAYXZN01. The sequence continues at coordinate 33,681 of CAYXZN010000001.1, read as the reverse complement.
ATGTCCTCCCCGTAGACGACCACCCGGCCGTCGCGCAGCATCTCCTCCACCAGCGCCTCTCGGATGGCGTCGCGGTAGGTGACGTTGCCCTGGTCGTCACGCTTGGCGAGCGGCGGGTCGCCGTACGTCACCACCTGGTGTGCCTGGGGCGGTACCTCGTCCGCGCGGGTGTCGGTGTAGAGGAACCGCAGCAGCTCGGCCGGGTCGGGATCGGTGGCTGCCGCGGCCCGCTGCGCCGCGCGCGCGTTGCGCTCGCGGGCGGCGCCGGAGATTGCCGCCAGCCGGTCCCCGTCCGCGATTCCCGCCTCCAGCATCTGACGCTTCAGCTGCTCCACCGGATCGATGGCGCGCCAGGCCGCCTCCTCGTCGCGGGTCCGGTACTCGTTCCTCGGGTCGGACAGGGAGTGGCCGTAGTAGCGGTAGGTGCTGGCCTCGATCAGCACCGGTCCCTCGCCGGAGCGGCACCGAGCGGCGGCACGCTCCATGGCGTCGCGCACGGCCAGCACGTCCATGCCGTTGACCACCTCGGCGTGCATGTTGTCGTCATCGAACCCCGCTGCGCGGCGCGCGAGGTGACGGACCCCCATCACCTCCTCATCGGTCCGATGGGTCATGCCGTAGTGGTTGTTCTGGATGAGGTACACGATCGGCAGCCCGTAGCGGTGGTCGCCCGCCAGGTGGTTCGTCCACTGGTGCTGCGTCGCCCAGTTCAGTGACTCCAGCACCACGCCGTTGGCGTAGGCGCCGTCGCCGGCCATGCAGCACACCACTCGGTCGGTGCGCTGGTAGCGGAAGGCCATGGCGGCGCCGGTCGCGATCGGGACGCTGCCCCCCACGATGGCGTTCGCGCCGAGGTGCCCGGTCGAAAAGTCGCCGATGTGCATCCCGCCGCCGCGCCCGCGACAGTAGCCCTCGTCCTTGCCGAACAGCTCTGCCACGACCCGGAAGAGGTGCTCCTCGAGGGCGGCGGCGAGCAGCTCGTCTCGCGTTCCGCTGCCAGCGCTCGGCAGCCGGGCACGGAGCCGGTCGGCGTCCATGCGGCGGATCGCGGCGAACCCCTTGGCGACGGCGTCCCCGTGGCCACGGTGCGAGCTGGTGATCGCATCGTCCGGGCGCAGCGCGGTCGCGGCACCGATGGCCGTCGCCTCCTGGCCGATCGAAACGTGGGTCGGCCCGCGGTAGTCGAATCCCGCCAGCGGTTCGTAGCCGCCGGAGCGAAGCCGAACGATCATCTCCTCCAGCTCCCGGATGGCGAGCATGTCGTCCAGCATGGCGAAGGCGTCCGCGGCGGTCAGCCGGCCGCTCTCGAGCTCGCCGGCCAGCGTGCCGGCGTAGCGGAAGCCCACGATCGTCCCGCAGGGCTCCTCGAACGGTGCGAAGTCGGGACGCGCGTCGCTCAGGTAGGTCGTATCCCTGACGGGGGTGGCCATGTCGTCAGCGCTCCAGTCCGGTCATCGATGATCGAGCATAGGGTCGGTGGCGTCCGGGTACAACGCGAGATCGGGGGCGTGCTCGGTCGGCACCACGACGGTCCGGGCATCGTCGAAAATGCCATCACCGACCTCGACGAGGGTCACCAGCCGACGGGCGTCGGCCGGCATGCGCGGGTTGCCGCACGCGTTGGAGTCGATCGCCAGCAGGCGCCCGCCCTGGAGCACGCGGATTCCCGCCGGGCCCGGCGTGTGCCCGAAGACGACCCGCTCCACCCCGGCCGCCACGAAGCGGTCGAAGTCCCCGGTGGACCACGGTGTCTCGAAGAACTCGGCACGCACCCAGAGGTGGCGGTCGGTGCTGGACCCGAGGTCGCCCGGCGCTGCGCCCGCCGGCAGGCCACCGTGAACGAACAGGACGTCTCGCCAGCGGGCGGCCTGCGGCATCCCCGCCAGCCATTCGAAGAGCCCCGGCTCACGGACCCCGACGACGGCCAACGCGGCGGCGTCGCGGCCGGGGTCGTCCGGCGCGCAGCCGAAGGACTCCAGCGTCGCGTGCCCGCCGTAAGCGAGCCACACCGGCAGCCACTCCTCCCGTCCCGCTCGCAGGTGCAGCACCATCTCCTCGTGGTTGCCGCGCGCCAGGATGATGCAGCCACCCGCGGAATCCGCCTCGGCCTGGAGCCGGCGCAGCAGCGCCAGCACTCGCCGGCTGTTGGAGCCACGGTCCAGGTAGTCGCCGCAGCCGATCAGCGCGGTGCGGGGGGGCGCCGCCCAGTGGAGATCGTCGTCCACCAGGCCGGACTCCCGGAGAGCCGCCTCCAGGCCCGTTGCCACGCCGTGCGGATCGGAGAAGGCCCAGACCCGCCAGTCGTCCGGCACCCTCGCGATCGGCTCGCCGGTCATGGTGGTCGGGAGCCGACGCCAATGGTCGCCCGGCCGCGGGTCAGTGCCCTCGTCACTCGTCGCCTGCCTCATCGGTGACCGGCCGGCGGCGGTCGCCACGCTACAATTCGCCGCGGTCCCGGAGCCACCGCTCCATCACCGGGGATCGAATGGGAGGGTGGATGGCTGAGCAGGAGGCCCTGTCGCGAAGCGTCCTGGCCGACGAGGTCAAGGATCGACTGCTGAGCGACATCCTGTCGGGCCGCTATCCGCCCCATGCGCGGATCGTGGAGACGACGGTCGCGCGGGAGCTGGGGATCAGCCAGGCGCCGGTGCGAGAGGCGTTGCGCGGACTGGAGGCCACCGGTGTGGTGGAGATCCTGCCGTTCCGGGGCGCCCGGGTCCGCCGTCCCAGCACCGCCGAGCTGCTGGAGGCGATCACCGTCCGAGCCGAGCTTGAGTCGCTGGCCGCGCGCCTGGCCGTGTCGCGCATGACCCAGGCGGACCTGGACGACCTGCTGGCTCACGGGGAGGCGCTGCGTCGGGCCGCCGAGAGCGGCGATGCGCATGCGCTTGCGCTTGCGGACGCCACCTTCCACGGTCGCATCGTCGAGCTCAGCGGGAACGCAACCCTGCGCCGCGTCTGGCAGTCGCTGGAGCCTTTCCTGCGCACGTACATCACCGCCCGAATCCCCGGCGTGGACGTGCAGTGGACCGCGGCGCTCCACTGGCCCATCCTCGACGCCCTCCGGCAGGGTGATCCCCAGGCGGTGGTGCACGCGCTGCGCCTGCACTTCGATCGCGCGAGCTCGAAGATCGGCGCCGGCTGGGAGGAGGCGTTGCCCGACGCGCCCGTCGCGCCGGATGTGGCTCACGGGGAGACGGGCGGCGGGGACGGCGCGGGCTGACGCGGTGGGCGGCACCGCGGTCAGCTGCTCTCCCAGCGCATCGCCTGCACCTGCTCGGCGACCGCTCGGGCGGAGAGGCCGTACAGGTCGAGCAGCACGTCGTTCGGCGCCGACTCGGTGTAGATGTCGTTGAGCCCTATTCGCCGCATCGGCGTTGGCCGCTGCTCGCCCAGCGTCTCGGCCACCGCCCCGCCCAGCCCGCCGATGACGCTGTGCTCCTCGACGGTGACCACCCGGCCGGTGCGCTCGGCGGCCTCCACGATCCCTTGGGTGTCCAGGGGCTTGAGGGTCGGCAGGTGGACGACGTGGGCGCCGATACCCTGCTCGGCGAGCAGGTCCGCTGCGTCAACGACCCGCGGCGTCTGGGCGCCGGTCGCGATCAGCGTCACGTCGCTCCCCTCCCGGACCACCACCGCCCGGCCGGGCTGGAACGAGTGATCCTCGCCGAACAGGCGCTGGGTGGCGTCGCGCACGATCCGCACGTAGACCGGCCCCTCGTAGCTGGCCGCCCAGCGCAGCACCCGGTCCGCCTCCACGTCGTCGGCGGGCGAGACGGTGATCATGCCGGGCATCGCGCGCATGATCGAGATGTCGTCGACGATGTGGTGGGTCTTGCCCGCCATGCCGGTGAAGAGCCCGGCGTAGCCGGCGGTCAGCTTCACGTTCAGGCCGGTCTGGGCGACGAGGACGCGCACCTGGTCCAGCGGTCGCACCACCGCGAACGAGACGAAGGTGCTGATGAAGGGCATGAAGCCCATGCTCGCCAGCCCCGCCGCCACGCCGATCATGTTCTGCTCGGCGATCCCCATCTGGAGGAAGCGGTCCCGGTGCGCGTGCTCGAAGATATCGGCCCTGGTGGAGCTGCCCAGGTCGCCGTCCAGCATCAGGATGCGCGGGTCGTCGTTGGCGAGGTCCGCCACGGTTTCCCCGAACACCTCGCGCATCGGGCGCCCCATGGGCAGGGTCACGTCGCCACCTCCTCGCCGAGCTCGCGCATGGCGGCGGCGAACTCCTCGGTCTTGATCGGCTTGGAGTGCCAGCGGTACTCGCCCTCCATGAACGACACGCCTCGTCCCTTGACGGTGTGGGCGACCACCGCCGTCGGCCGGCCCGTCGGTTCCGCCGCCTGCTCGAGGGTGCCCACCACGTCAGCGACAGAGTGGCCGTCGGTCTCGAGGACGCGCCAGCCGAAGGCGCTCCACTTGGCCACCAGCTCGCCCGGCTCCTCGGGCGGCAGCCGGTGCTCCGCGGTCTCCCCCGGCCAGCCGTACTGCTGGAGCTTGTTGTGGTCGATGATCGCGATCAGGTTGTCGACGCGGTAGCGGGCGGCGACGAAGGCGGCCTCCCAGACCTGCCCCTCCTGGCACTCGCCGTCGCCCAGCAGGACCCAGGCGCGCACGTCGCGCTGCGCGAAGCGGGCGCCGAGCGCCATGCCCAGACCGGCCGACAGCCCCATCCCCAGCGATCCGGTGGACATGTCGATCCCCGGCAGCAGATTCATGTCGGGGTGACCCTGGAGACGCGAGCCTCGTGAGTCGAAGGTGCGCAGCTCATCCACCGGGAAGTAGCCGCGGAGGGCCATGGCGGCGTACTGGACGAGCGAAGAGTGGCCCTTGGACAGGATGAAGCGGTCGCGCTCGGGCCGGTGCGGATCATCGGGTCGGATGCGCAGCACGCGGAAGTAGAGGGCGGCCAGCAGGTCCGCCGCCGACAGCGGACCTCCGACGTGCCCGACCTGGCAGTGGTTGACGGTCCGGATGACCTCGACCCGGATGCGCCGCGCCGCCTCCTCCAGGCGCTCGATCTCGGCACGGTCGAGGGTCGTCGGCTGCGAGGCCGTCATTCTCGACCCTTCGTCTCGTACGAGCCGGGCACCACCGGCGGCGAGAAGAGGCAGACCAGCTCGAGCGGCTCGGGCCCGTCGGACTCGGTGGCATGGAAGGTCCCGGCCGGGATGAAGACCGATACGCCCGGCTCCAGCCCGGCGGTCGCCTCGGGCGTCACCAACCGGCCACGACCGGAGGTGACGTAGATCGTCTCCTCCTCGGCCGGGTGAACGTGTCCCTCCGGCTTCGATCCGGGTGGAAAGACCGACACGCCGACCGAGACGTTCCGCGCCGGGCTGTTATCCGGCGAGATGTAGGTGTACCAGTCGCGGCCGGCCAGCGGGAGGTGCTGCGCCTCGGCTCGAGCCACGCGCTTGATCATGCCTGCCTCCTCGTGGGCCTCGCTCAGCTCGGCCGCTTGTCGGGGTCGGGCAGGACAAGGTCCCGCACGGCGGCCATCAGGTCGTGGTAGGACTTTATGAAGGAGCGGAGGGTCCGTACCGAGGCGCCGAATCCCTCGAACTCGTCCGGACGCATCCCATCGGGTTCGTAGGCCCGCCGGAAGTCGGGTACCCGCTCCAGCAGATCGTCGACGATGGCGGCGTCGACCGGCACGTCCATCCGCGGCTCCGGCACCATGCCGCTCTTGTTGAAGCGCACCTGCCAGGCGTGCGGCATGGTCATGGCCACGTCACCGCCGACCAGCTCGGTCCAGTGCAGCCGGTGGCGGTAGGCGGCCGCCAGCAGCCGAGGACGGTAGCCGCGCTCGCGGAAGAGGGCGTAGGCACGCTTGAAGACGGCGATGCCGGCCCAGTTGGCGGCGTCCGGGTGCAGCGCGATGTCATCACGCTCCACCAGCACCTTCACCCAGTCGTCCAGCCGGCCGATCATGAGCGTACAGATGGGAGTCATCGCCGAGGTGTCGCCGCCGGCGCGCTCACGGCGCTCCAGGCCGCGCTCCACCGCCTCGGCCACCGCAACCGCCTGGGGCAGCGTGAAGTTCACCGTGGCGTTGATGCTGATCCCGCGGGACGTGGCTTCCTCGATGCCGGCGATGCCCGCAGCGGTGGCCGGAAACTTGACCAGGATGTTCGGCGCCAGCTGGTCGAAGCGCACCGCCTGCTCGACCATGCGCTGCGGATCGCGGTAGTTCGCGGGGTTCAGCTGGACGGACAGGCGACCCTTGAGCCCCCGCTCGCGATCGAACACCGGCTGCAGTACGCCGGCGCCTCGGGCCGCCATCTCCTCCACCAGCGCCCAGGTCAGCTCCACCTCGCTCCAGCGCGGATTGGCCGCCGCCATCTCGTGCACGCGCGGGACCCAGTGTTCCGACTCCTTCTTGAGGACCTCGTGGACGATGGTCGGGTTCGAGGTGGCCCCGGTGGCGCCCCGCTCGACCGCGTACTCCAGTTCCGTCACCGCACACGAGTCGTTCCAGTAGTCGGTCGGCGTCTCCTGCACCATGCGCAGAAGCGGGCTGTCGGTGGTGGCGATGGTCATGGCCGGTACCTCCTCCGGTCGCTTCGGCTGCTGGCGATCTCCATAATCATCGATTATCGATCCCGATATGGCAACAGGGCCGCACGTCCCCCTTGGGCGATGACGAAGAGCACGGGCACGCGCCCTTGACTCCGCTACGCTGGGCCAATATCGTCATCGACAATCGATTATCGAGCAGCACCGCGCACGGTGCGCGTCTCGACGGTAACTCGCTACTCGGAGGTGTCCATCGCCGATCTCGATGAGCCGGGTAACGCACGAGACGCTCGGCACGCTCACGCCCCAACCACCCCCCGCCGGAAGGAGCCAGGGACGGTCGACCTCCCGAGCACCGGGACTCCGCAGCGCACCCGCTGGCCTCGATTCGCTGGCGCCGACAGTGGCCGCCAGCCTGGTAACGCCAGCCTTCATGAAACCGGACGGGGCCGCCCGTCGCGCGCGATCGCCGTTCCGTACCCGAGCGTCCTGATCAGCTCCACACCAGACCCCTGGAGGTGAACACGGTGGCGACCAACGAACCCATTCTCGGCCAGTTCCTGGGGGATGAGAAATTCCCCGTGGAGTGGGCGTCCGAGAAGGAGAAGGCGCTCTTCTGGGTCTACGACGACCTGCACTGTCCCCACCCGCTCAGCCCGATGTACTTCGACATCGGCGGCTGGTGGCTGACCTGTGACCACATGTTCCGCCGCTTCGGAACGCCGTTCGCCTGTGACTGGCTCGCCAAGAACGTGAACGGCTACCTGTACACCGCGGCCATCCCGGCCGACCCGGCGTGGGCCATGGACTCGATGGAGTACCAGGCCCGCTACGGAGCGCGCACCCCGTTGATGGAGAGCTACCCGGAGAGGATCGGCTCGTACCTCAACGCGGTCCTGCCGACCTACGGGCTGCAGTTCGCCGACTGGTGGCGCGACCGGCTGGTGCCGGAGATGCGGCGCAACTTCGACTACCTCGAGGAGAAGCTCGACCAGGCGGACCAGATGACGCTCATGGAGCTGGCCTGCCTGCTCGAGGACGCCATCGACATCCACGACCGGCACTGGAAGATCCACTGGATGCTGAACTTCGCGCAGCTGTCGGCGACGCTGAACCTGCGCGCAATCATGGAGAAGACTCACGGCAAGGTCGACGAGGCCCTGCTCGGTCGGCTGCAGAACTCGGCCAAGGACCGCAACTGGGACTCGATCGAGGCCCTGTGGAAGATGAAGGAGGAGGCGAAGGCGGATCCCGAGCTGTCGGAAGCGTTCAAGCACGACACCGCCGGCGACATCCTGAAGGCGCTCAGGGCGTCCGATCGCGGCCAGCGGTTCCTCGCCGAGCGGGTGGAGCCGTACCAGAAGGAGTTCGGCTGGCACGCGGTCTGGAGCCACGAGTTCATCTTCCCGACCGTCTACGAGCAGAAGGAGCCGGTGCTCGAGCTCATCCGCGGATACATCGAGACCAACTACGACTACCCCAAGACGATCGCCGCGGTCGCCGAGGACATCGAGAAGGCGGCCAAAGAGATCCTCGAGGGGCTCGAGGGCGAGGCGCTCGAGGAGATGCGCGCCGCCAACGAGATCAACCTCCGGATGGCGCCTCTGACACCGGACCACCACTTCTACATCGACCAGGGCGCCAACGCGCACGTGCGCCTGGTCCTCATCGCCATCGGCAAGAAGCTGGTGGAGCAGGGTGTCCTGGACCAGCCCGACGACGTGGTCCTGCTGCGCTACAACGAGCTGCGGGTGATCATGGGCGACGCGTCGGTCCTGGAGGGCCCGGCCATCGTCCAGCAGCGGCGGGCGGAGCGTGAGGCGTCCTACCAGAAGCGCCCGAAGGACTGGATCGGCACGGTCACCCAGTCGCAGCTGGACTTCCCGTACCTGAACTTGTGGGGCTTCCCCGACAAGTTCCACCGCAAGGAGTCCACGGTGGCGGGCGAGGTGACCGGCATCGGCGGTTCACCGGGCGTGGTCGAAGGGATCGCGCGAGTGGTGCTGACCGAGGACCAATTCGACGAGGTGCGGGCCGGCGACATCCTGGTCTGCCAGATGACGAACCCCGCCTGGGTGGTCCTGTTCACCAAGATCGTCGGGCTCGTGACCGACGCCGGCGGCACCGTCTCGCACCCGGCCGTGCTGTCGCGCGAGTTCGGGATCCCGGCCGTCATCGGCTCGTCCGTGGCGACCCAGAAGATCAAGTCCGGCGATCGGATCCGCGTCGACGGAACCCGCGGCGTGGTCGAGATCATCGAGGCCACCGGCCCCAAGGAGCCGACCCCGCAGGCCGAGTTCGTGGCCTGAGCGACCCGCGACCATGAGCCACGAGGCCTCGATCTCGCGCATGATCCTGAGCGACCAGGTCAAGGATCACCTGCTCCAGGCGATCCTGGACGGCCGCTACCCGCCGGGCGGGCGGATCGTGGAGACCCGCGTCGCCCGCGAGCTCGGCACCAGCCAGGCCCCGGTGCGGGAAGCCCTGCGCGACCTCGAGGCCCTCGGGCTCGTGGAGACCTCCGCGTTTCGAGGAGCTCGCGTCCGCCACCCGACGGCCGACGAGCTCCTCGAGGCGTTCGCCATCCGCGTCCAGCTGGAGTCGCTCGCGATCCGGCTCGCGCTGCCGAGGCTGACCGGCGGCGAGCTCCAGGAGCTGACCGACCACCTGGGTGAGATGCGGCGCGCGGCACGAGCCAACGACCTGCACGCCGAGGCGGTCGCCGACGCCCTCTTCCACGGGCGCATCGTCGCGCTGTCCGGCAACTCCACCCTCCAGCGCGTCTGGCGGCTGCTCGAGCCGTTTTCGCGCACCTACATCACGCTGGTCGCACCCGGAGCCGACCGGCACCGGATCGCCGACCTGCACCAGCCGGTGCTCGACGCGCTCCGCGCGCGCGACGTGCAATCGGCCATGACGGCTCTGGAGCAGCACTACGCGACTGCCGGCGCGATGCTCCACGACTCCTGGGACCGCGCCGATGCTCCGCTGCAGCCCACGCCAGCCGAAAGGACATGATGAACGCTCTCAAGGCCTCCCCCTCCCTCCAGCTCTCCGAGGAGCTCACGGCCGGCCGCGCCAGGCTGCGCATCGACGTCCACGGCGACGAGCCGCGGGACCACGTCCTGGAGGACATGAACTTCCTCAACTACCGCCTGGCCGATGTGCGCCAGTCACCCGAGGTGACGCTGTCCGACCCGGACATCGTGTGGCACACGACGGGCGAGAAGTCCGTCTCGTACGACGGCCACGCCGTGACGTTCAGCGGGCCATGGGCGGCCGGACCCCTGCAGAAGGTGGTGGTCGCCATGCTTGCGCTGCGCATGGAGGGCCAGGGCCTGCACCCGTTCCACGCCTCGGCCGTCCGCTACCGCGATCGCACCATCATGTTCCTGGGCGGCGAGTCAAACCACGGCAAGAGCATGGGACAGATCGAGGCCTGCCGCCGTGGCGGCCTCCTGGTCTCGACCGAGACGACGGTGGTGGACGAGAGTGGGACCGCGGTGATGGGGTCCAAGGACGTCTTCATCAAGAAGCGTGCGGAGGGGACCGAGCGCGCCGACAAGGCGGCGCCCAACCGCGGCGTTGAAAAGTTCTTCGGGGAGATGCCAGGCTGGGAGACCTTCCAGGGCCCGAGCAACGTGGACGTGGTGGTCGTTCCGGCCATCGACGGCAACTTCGACCCCAGCCTGGTGGAGATGATCCCCTTCGAGCGCCAGTTCCAGACGCTGCATTCGCTGCAGAACTACTTCCTGCTCAACGAGCTGCTCGCACCTCACTGGCCGATGCCGATCATCGACAGCGAGCCGCTGCGGCGCGCACGCGCCGACTTCGTGGCACGCTTCTGCGATCGTCCCTACTACTTCGTCCGTGCTGCCAACCCCCAGGTGCTGATGGACGAGGTGGACAGGATCCTCTGACGGCGAAAGGCAAGGCGCCAGACCGATGCACCCCTTCAGCTACCAGCGGCCGTCCACCCTCGACGAGGCGGTCGCGCTCCTGGAGGAGCTCGGGCCGCAGGCGCAGATCATCGCCGGTGGGACGGACCTGGTCATCGGTCTCCGCGACTACGCCCTGCAGCCCGATGTGGTGGTCGACCTCAAGCGCATCCCGGAGCTGGCCCCCGCCATCCGCATCTCAGAGCGGCGGCTGGTGATCAGCGCGGGCACCGTCATGGGCGAGATCGAGAGCCATCCGGTGGTGCTCGAGCGGTTCCGGCCGCTGGCTGAGTCCGCGGCGGTGGTCGGATCGGTTCAGATCCGCAATCGCGCAACCCTGGCCGGCAACATCTGCAACGCCTCCCCCGCCGCCGACACCGCGCCACCGTTGCTCGTCTACGGCGCCGATGTGGTCGTCATGGGCAGCGGCGGCGAGCGCCGGATCCCGATCGACGACTTTTTCGTGCGATCCGGCCAGACGACGATGCGCCGGGGCGAGCTGGTGACCGCCATCGAGCTACCGTTCCAAGCACGACCGACCGGCGGGGCCTACACCCGCCTCACCCGGCGGCGGGGCACCGACCTCGCCTCGATCACGCTGGCCGCCACCGTCGACGCCGACCGCGTGGTGCGGCTGGCCTACGGGAGCGTCGGCCCCCGTCCGCTGCTCTTCACCGACGCGTCGGGCACCCTGGCGGATCCCGACGCAGCGCAGTCCGAACGCGACGCGCTCCTGGAGGAGATGCTGTCCGCGGCCTCGCCGTCGGCCACCTCGCTGCGGGCCAGTCCCGAGTACCGGGTGGCGATGCTGCGGGTGCTGGCCATGCGCGCACTCGAGACCGCGGCCGCTCGGCTGTCCGGGGAGCCAGGAGCATGACCAGGAGTCTCGCCATCCAGCTCACCCTGAACGGCCGGCAGCGCCAGCTGGAGGTCGCGGTCCACCACACGCTCCTCGAGGTGCTGCGCGACCAGCTCGGGCTGACTGGTTCGAAGGAGTGCTGCGTGGTGGGCGAGTGCGGCGCGTGCACCGTGATCATCGAGGGCCGGTCGGTCAACTCGTGCCTGATGCTGGCGGTGGAGGCCGACGGGCACGAGGTGCGAACGGTGGAGGGGCTGGCCGCCGGTGGTGAGCTGACCGAGCTTCAGCAGGCCTTCCTGGACAAGGGGGCCACCCAGTGCGGCTTCTGCATCCCCGGGCAGCTCATGGCTGCGCAGGCGCTCCTGGAGCGCAACCCCGATCCAACGGTGGAAGAGATTCACGAAGCGCTGGCCGGCAACCTGTGCCGCTGCTCGGGCTACGAGCAGATCACCGAGGCGGTGGTCGCCGCGGCGGAGGCGGCGCGACGATGAGCGGCGGCGGTGGAGTCGGCACGTCTCCGCGGCGAGGGGGCGGACACCCCCGGGTGACCGGCCTGCAGCAGTACGTGGCCGACGTGCGCTTGCCGGACATGCTGCACGCCCGCCTGGTCACCGTGGACGCCGCGCACGCGCGGATCGTCTCCATCGACACGAAGGAGGCGGAGCGCGTCCCGGGCGTGCACCTGGTGCTCACCGCCGCCGACCTGCCGCAGCCGGTTCCGCGGTTCGGCCCGCAGTTCGCCGATCGGCCGGTGATCGCGCTCGACGAGGTCAAGTACCACGGCGAGCCCGTCGCCGCCGTGGCCGCCGACACGAAGGACGCCGCTGAGGCCGCAGCCCGCCTGGTCCGGGTCGAGTACGAGGAGCTGCCGGCGGTCTTCACCATAGCCGGAGCGCTGGCAGCCGACGCACCGCTGGTCCAGGATCCCACGTTGCGGCCGGACGACCCGCTGGCCGGTACCAACGTGCTGCGCGAGCACCGCTACGAGTGGGGCGACGTGGACGGGGCCGAGGCCGACGTGGTGGTGGAGGGGACCTACGACTTTCCGATGGTCACCCACTTCGCCATCGAGCCGCACGGATTCATCGCCGCGCCCGATGGCGACGGGATCGCGGTGTGGAGCTCGATCCAGCACCCGTACTGGCTGCAGCGGATGATGGCCACGATCCTCGAGCTGCCGTTGAGCAAGGTGCGCGTGCTGGCGCCCGACCCCGGAGGTGCCTTCGGCGGGAAGCAGCACGTCAAGTTCGAGCCGCTGGTGGCCTTCATGGCGCTGCTCACCGGCCGTCCGGTTCGGCTCATCCTGACGCTGGAGGAGACGTTCCAGGCCGCTCGCCGCAACTCCTCGGCGATCCGGGTCCGCACCGGGTTCCGATCGGACGGGAGAGTCGCCTTCCGCGAGATCCTCGCCGACTACCTGCTCGGAGCCTACGCGGACATCTCCGACCGGGTCGTCGGCAAGGGCTCCTATCCGGGAAACGGTCCGTACCGGGTTCCCTCCGCGCGCATCGTGGCACGCGCCATCCTGTCGCACACCCCGCCGTCGACGGCCTTTCGAGGTTTCGGGGCGCCCCAGGTCAACTGGGCGGTGGAGTCGAACCTGGACGAGGCGGCCCGTCGGCTCGGCCTGGACGGTCTCGAGATCCGGCTGCGCAACCTGGCCAGGCAGGGCGAGCGGTTCATCCCGACCGACCTGCCCGCCGACGGTGACTGGCAGCAGAGCGTGCGGCGCGCCGCCGAGCTGATCGGCTGGGGAACGCCCCCGCCGCCGCGCCATGGCCGCGCCATCGCGGTCGGGATCAAGCTGGGACCCACGACGGGGCTCTCGTACGCGACGGTGCGGTTCCTGGGTGACGGAAGCGTCCTCGTCTACACCGGCACCTCGGACATGGGCCAGGGGTCCCGGACGATCTTCGCCCAGATCGCCAGCCAGGAGCTGGGTGTGCCGCTGGACCGGATCAACGTCATCTCCGGCGACACCTTCGTGGCTCCCTACGACCAGCAGACGTCCGCCAGCCGATCGAGCGTGCTGATGGGTAACGCGGTGCTGGACGCCTGCCACCAGCTGCAGGCCCAGCTGCGCGCCATGGCTGCTCGCCTGCACGAAACCCCGGAGAGCGATGTCGAGATCGGGCGCGGCGTGGCGCGGGTGCGCGGGCAGGAGCTGCCGCTGGCCGATGTGCTGATCGCCGGGCTGGGTCGGCTGGGCGGCGAGCTGATCGGCAACGGCACGGCGCGGAAGGAGGACGTGCCGGGCCACCCGCTGGGCGGTCCGGCGGCCTTCTACGAGTTCAACTGCACCGCGGTGGAGGTGGAGGTCGACGAGGGCACCGGTGAGCTGGTGATCCAGCGCCACGTGACCGTCTCCGACGTCGGCAGGGCGCTGAACCCGCTGCAGGTGCGGATGCAGGACGAGGGAGCGGCGATCATGGGCCTGGGCCACACCCTGATGGAGCACTACATCTTCGACGACGCCGGGCGCATCCGGAACCTGGGTGCCATCGACTATCGCATCCCCACCAGTAAGGATCTGCCGATGGAGATGGTGAGCGCGGTCGTCGAGAACGAGGACGGCCCCGGTCCCTACGGTGCCAAGGGCATGAGCGAGGGCGCGCTGCTGTGCGTTGCCCCGGCCGTGGCGGCCGCCGTCCACCAGGCGTGCGGAGTCGTGATTCGCGACCTGCCGCTCACCCCGCAGCGGGTCTGGCAGGCGCTCGAGGAGCGGCGCCGCTCAGCGAGGATGGAGGTGGTGTCATGACCGCCCCAACCGGGCCGGGGCCTGCCCGTGAGCTGCCCGCTGAGCAGGTGGTTCGCGCCGCCCGGTTGGTGCGGCAGGGGCGCATGATCTCGCTGGCGGCCACGCGCTACCCCGGCATGCCGCTGTTCCCGGGCCATCCGCCCTTCCAGGTGCTGAACTACCGGACCCCGCGGGGGATCCGGGTCACCCGCGCCCAACCCTGGGGCCCGATCAACGACGCGGGCCTCGGCTACATGGCGGAGTACGTGATGGCCACCAGCCACTCGGGCGCCCACGTCGACGCCCTGGCCCACATGACGGTTGGCGACGACATGCACTGGTACGGCGGCGGGCGCGCCGACGAGCACCTGACCGACTTCGGGCCGACGCACCTCGACGCCTCCAGCCTGCCACCGTTCTTCACCCGCGGCGTGCTCCTGGATGCCGCCGGTCACCGCGGCCTGGGCTGCCTCCCCAAAGGCTCCCCCATCGACGCGGCCGAGCTCGACGCGATCTGCGCCGCCCAGCGCGTGAGCGTCGAGCGGTGGGACGTCGTCCTGATCCGCACCGGCTACATGAGCCTCTGGCCCGATGTGGACGCCATGGCCGCCAACAAGACTCCCGGGCCGGACATCTCGGCCGCGCGCTGGCTGCTGGAGAAGGGCGTCGTCGGCACCGGGACCGACACCGAGACGTACGAGGTGCAGCCGGCGCCGGATCCCGGCCCATCCGGCAACCCGCAGCCGGTCCACACGCTCCTGCTCATCGAGAGCGGCGTGTACCTGATGGAGAGCCTGGATCTGGAGGAGCTGGCGCACGAGCGGATCTACGAGTTCCTGTTCGTGGCCCTGCCGCTGAAGATCCGCGGGGCCACAGGGTCCATGGTGGACCCGGTGGCCGTCATCTGAGCCCACCGAGCCCGAGGAGAACCCGACGTTGAGCTACGTCTTCGCCTTCGAGCACCGACATGACCTGCCGCCGGAGGACCTGAAGCGGCTGATCGGTGGCAAGGCAGCGAACATCAGCACCATGGTCACGCGCCTCGGGCTGCCCGTCCCACCCGGGTTCACCGTCTCCACGCAGGCCTGCCTCGCCTCCCTGTCCGGACGCTGGCCGGATGGGCTGGAGGAGGAGCTGCGGCAGCACATGCGGCGGCTGGAGGAGGCGGTGGGCCGCAGGTTCGGAGATCCCACCAACCCGCTGCTGGTGAGCGTTCGGTCCGGCGCCCCGGTCTCGATGCCCGGGATGATGGACACCATCCTCAACCTCGGCCTCACGCCGGCGGCGGTCGAGGGCCTCGCCGCCACGACCGGCGACCCGACCTTCGCCGACGACTGCTGGCGCCGATTCGGGGCGATGTACTGCGCGATCGTGGGGGTCGAGTCGATCCCCGACGACCCGTGGGTGCAGCTGCGTGGGGCGGTGGACGCGGTCTTCCGCTCGTGGGACAGCCCGCGCGCCCGAAAGTACCGGCAGCACGAGGGCATCGCCGACGACCTCGGGACGGCCGTCACGGTGCAGGCCATGGTCTTCGGCAATCTCGGTCCGGACTCCGGGACGGGGGTCCTGTTCACCCGAAATCCGGCCACCGGGGAGGCGACGCCGTACGGCGACGTGATGTTCGGTGCGCAGGGTGAGGACGTGGTGGCCGGCGACCACCGCACCGAGCCGATCGGCGTCCTGGACGAGCGGATGCCCCAGGTGGCCCGCGAGCTCCACGACGTCGCCCATCGGCTCGAGCGGCACTACGCCGACCTCTGCGACATCGAGTTCACCATCGAGCGCCGCCGGCTCTGGCTGCTGCAGGTGCGCGTCGGCAAGCGCAGTCCGCAGGCGGCGCTGCGGGTGGCGGTCGAGATGGCGGAAGACGCGACGTTCCCACTGGAGCGCGACGCCGCGGTGCGACGGGTGGCACACCTGCTCGCCGATCCGCCCGCGGTGCGGAGCACCCCGCCGGTGGACGCTCGGCTGCTCGCCACCGGCCTGGGTGCGTCGCCGGGAGTCGCCTGTGGCGAGATCGTGACCAGCGCCGACGCCGCCGCGGCGGCGGCTCAGGAGGGTCGCCGCGTCATCCTGGTTCGCTCCGAGACGTCGCCCGACGACGTGCACGGCATGGCCTGCTCGGCCGGTGTGCTGACGGCCAGCGGGGGGCTGGCCAGCCACGCCGCCGTCGTCGCCCGCGGATGGGGCATCCCGGCAGTTGTCGGCGCCGACGGCATCGGGGTGGCGGCGGCGGGCATCACCGTCCACGGCCGTGAGCTCGCCGCCGGGGAGGTGATCACCATCGACGGCACCTCCGGCCGCGTGTATGCCGGGGAGGTCGCCTCAGCCCGACAGCCGGTGCCGGAAGCCGAGGTGCTGCTCTCCTGGGCCCGCGAGCTCGGGATCGAGATCCCGGCTGGTACGGGCAGCGAGCGCGGCGGGAAGCCGGCAGGCTCGGAGCAGACGAACCGCGAGGAGGTGCTGCGCGCGCTGCTGATCAAGGGCTATGCGACCGCGGACATGCTGGCGGCATCGATGTTCTGCACCGCCGACCATGCAGGGGCCGTCCTGGACCGCCTCGTCGCCGACGGCCTGGCGGAGGTGTCGGCGGGGTCGTTCCGTCTGACCGCGGATGGCAAGGCGGCCGCGGCAGAGCTGGTCGCCGCCGACCGCGAGGCGTGGGGACACGAAGCCGCGGAGCGCGCCCTGGACGCCTTCCTGGCTCTCGACGCACGCATGAAGCTGACCGTGACCGAGTGGCAGATGCGGGAGGTGGACGGCGAGCAGACCGTCAACGACCACAGCGACCAGGCGTACGACGGCGGGGTGCTCGAGCGCCTGGCTGCACTGCACGACGACGTCCTGGCCTGGATCGACCCGCTCGTCGAGGCGCTGCCGCGCCTCGGCACGTATCGCAACCGGCTGGAGCGAGCCGGCGACTCCGCTCGCGACGGCGACACCGCCTACGTCGCCTCACCCCGCGTCGACAGCTACCACAGCATCTGGTTCGAGCTGCACGAGGACCTCATCCGGCTGTGCAGCCGAACCCGCGCCGAGGAAGTGGCCGCAGGCCGAGCCTGAGGCGCCGGCGCCGAGGAGCGCCTCCGGCCGCAACGGGGGGCGCTCAGGGCTCGACGATGATCTTGATCGCGCCGCTCGCCTTGTCGTTGAAGGTGTCGATGGCCTGCTGGTACTGGGCCAGCGGGAAGCGGTGCGTGATCACCTCCCGGACGCGCATCCGGCCCTGCTCGACGTGGGGCATGACCCGGCGCATCTCCCCGGCAGACGCGCGGCACCCGACCAGCTCCAGCTCGTCCAGCACCAGCCTCTGAAGCGGAATCTCCACCGGGACGGTGGGAATCCCGACCACCGCGCACCGGCCGCCGCGACGCAGCATCTCCAGGGCCCATACCGTCGTCTCCGGCACGCCTGCGCACTCGAGCACCACGTCGGCGCCCAGCCCGTCGGTCAGCTCGCGCACCGCGGCCGCCGGATCGCCGGCGGTGGAGTCGACCGTCTCGAAGCCGAGAGCGGCGGCCTTGTCCAGGCGCCGGCCGCGCCCAACCACGATCACGCGCCCGGCACCCCGGATACGCGCCGCGTCGCCCCCCAGCAGGCCGATCGCGCCGGCACCGGTGATGGCCACCGTGTCACCGGGCTGCACTCCCCCGCGATTCGCCACGTGGAGCGCGATCGAGGCGGGGTCAACCAGGGCACCTTCGGCAAAGCTCAGCGCGTCGGGCAGGCGGAAGATCGACTTCACTCCCTGCACCACGTAGGTCGCGTCGGCGCCCTGGTAGTTGTGGCCGTACTGGCGGTGCAGGCCCTCCTTGCCGTAGTTCTCGCACAGGTTGTAGCGACCCTCGACGCACTTCTGGCACACCCCGCACGCGTCATGCGAGGTTCCGGCCACGCGGTCCCCCACCTTCCAGCCCAGGCGCTCGGCGCCCGAACCCAGGGACACGATCTCCCCGGCCCATTCGTGCCCCGGCACGAACGGGAAGCTGGGCGGCCAGAAGCCGGCGTAGTCGCCGTGGATCAGGTGCGCATCGGTCCCGCAGATCGAGACGGCGCGCACGCGTGCCAGCACCTCGTTGGGGCCAGGCTCGGGAATCGGGACCTGCTGGATCTCCAGGCGCTGCGGCTCGACGACGACGAGCGCCTCCATGGTCGAGGTTGACATTCCGGCCACCCTCAGCCCTTCGCGGGGACGGCGGTGAGCTTGTCGTACAGCGAGCCGGCGTTGAGCGTCTGGATGTGGTCCATCATGTATCCCTGCCCCACGTCGACCGGGTAGCGATCGGCGAAGCTCACGCGCTCGATCGTCTCCTCACGGCTCCAGCCCTTCGCGATCGCGGCCGCCACGGCCGCCTTCCATTCGAGGAGCACGGCCCGCTGGGTGTCGAGGTAGTCCAGCGTGGTCACCGGGCCATGACCGGGGACGACGTGGTCGACGTCCAGCGCCTTGATCCGGTCGAGCGCCACCAGCCACTCGTCGACGTTCGAGGTCATCAGCCACGTCTGGCACTCGTTGAAGATCGTGTCCCCGGTGAAGGCCACCCGCTCCTCGGGTACGTGGACGGCCAGCTGTCCTGGCGTGTGCCCGGGCGTGTGCAGCAGGTGGAAGGTGTGCTCGCCGACGCGGAGCATCAGGTCACCGGTGAAGACGATCTTCCCCTTGTTGGGATCGGCGTAGTACCCGTCCCGCTCGGGAAAGATGGACGCACCTTCTGGATCGTCGGTCGGGATCGCCTCCTTCGCGTACTCGTAGGGATCGAGGTCGGAAGTGGGCACCATGAAGTTCTCGTACAGCCCCCGGTGGTTGACCACCGTGCCGGCCCCCTTGAAGAAGTAGTTGCCGAAGATGTGGTCGACGTGGTGCTCGGTGTTGATCAGGAAGCGAATCGGCCCCTGCGCCTCCGCCTCCTTGCGCATGGCAACCGCCCTGGTCGGCAGCTGCGGCGTGTCGATGACCACCACGCCGTCACGCGTGACGACGTAGCTCGGGTTGCAGCCCCGCAGGGTGGTATCGGTGCAGACGTTGTCGGTCACCCTCTGCATGAGGACGCTCCTCGTTGCTACTGCGTGGCGGTCAGCCCGCCGTCGATGCCCAGGATCTGGCCCGTCACGAACGAGGCGGCGTCCGAGCAGAAGAAGATGGCGGCGCCGGTGAGGTCGTCGGTTCCGCCCACGCGGCCGAGCGGGATGCGGTTCACGATATTGGCCCTGAACTCCGGGTCGCCGAGCAGCATGGCGACCTGCGGCGTGTCGACGAACGTGGGCGATATGGCGTTCACGGTGATCCCGTGCTTCGCCCACTCCGTCGCCCACTGCCGGGTCAGGGCGCTGATGGCGCCCTTCGCCGCGACGTAGGCCGAGTAGCCTGCGTTGATACCCAGCGAGGCGCGCACCGAGCTGATGTTCAGCACCCGCCCTCCCCGCCCGGCAGCCACCATGGCCCCGACTGCGGCCTGCGTTGGCAGCAGGGTGGAGCGCACGTTCAGCTCCATGATCCAGTCCCACGCGTCGCGCGGGTACTCCTCGGCGGGGTAGAGCACCTTGCCGGCGCCGCCGCCCACCGCGTTCACGATGATGTCCAGCCGGCCGAAACGATCGACGGTCTCGGCGACGACCCGCCTGGCGTCTTCGTCCACCGTCACGTCACCGGGGAGGACGAGGCTGCGTCCGCCGGCCTGCTCGATCCCCGCAGCTGCCGCTTCGAGGCGCTCCCTGGACCGGCCGACCACCGCCACGTCGGCGCCGACCGATGCCAGCGCCGCGGCTATGGCGGAACCGATGGCTCCCCCGCCGCCGGGAACGATGGCCGCCCGCCCGTCAAGGCGAAACGCGTCCAGCCGGCTCACTGCCACTGCGTCATGGTGCTACGACCGCTGCGACGCGTCGGTTATCATCGATTATCGAGGATACGGGACGGCCGGGGTGCCAGTCAACCGCCGAGCCTCGGGCCTTGACTGGGCCCTCCCCGACAGCCTATCGTCATCGACAATCGATTATCGAAGAGCCGAGCCCACGTCCCGAACCGGTCGGGCCGACAGCCCGCAGCGTGGAGAGTTGCCCTGTGCCGACGCCGACAGCTCCCGGACGGACCGAGAGCCGGACTCCGCACCAACGAGTACGGAACGCTCGTACGTGAGCCAACTCCGCGAGGTGACCGCCTCCGGGCCGTGTCGCACCCGGATGCGGGTTGACGACCTGATGGCGAGGGGCGATGGCTGATGGATTTCGTCACCCGGGCCCTCCTGATCGGCCTCACCGAGCATGCACCCCTGGTCCTTGCCGCGATCGGCTTCGCCCTGCTCTACCGGCTCACCGGCCTCATCAACGTGGCGTACTCGGAAACGATCACGCTCGGCGCCTACTTCGGCATGTGGACCAACACCACCTTCGGCGTCGACTTCTATACCTCTCTGGTCCCGGCCGGGCTGCTGGCAGGTCTGGTGAGCGTCGCCACCTACCTCGTCATCTTCCGGCCGGCCAAGCTGCGCAACGTGGGCCTGCTGGAGATGATCATCATCTCCTTCGGCCTGTCGATCTTCCTGCGGCATGGCCTGCAGTTCGTGTTCGGCTACCCGGTCCGATTCTTTGACGTCCCGCCGCCGGAAACGCTGATGGTGCTCGGCGTCGGGGTGACCTCGTTCCGACTCCTCGCCATCGCCAGCGTCGCCGTGCTCGCGCTGCTGCTGTACTGGTTCATCCAGCGCTCGAGCTACGGCCTGCAGATCAGGGCGCTCGCCAGCGACGAGGCGCTGGCACAGGCGAGCGGCATTCGGCCGCTGACCGTCACCGTGCTGATCTGGTTCATTGCGGGGGTGGCCGGCGGGCTGGCGGGCGCGTTCTACGGCGTCGGATCGTCCGTAGCGCCCCTGCTCGGTTGGCGACAGTTCCTCGTCATCTTGCTGGTGGTCCTGGTGGGCGGAATCTGGGGACTCCGGGGCGTGATCGCGGTTGGGGTGGCGACCGGCGTGGCGCTGGCAGCCATGTCGCTCCAGTTCGGCCAGGTGCTGTACGCCCAGCTCGCGCTCATCGTCGCCTTTCTCGTCATCCTGAAGGTGCGCGGTCGGCGGCTCACCGAGGCGGCGAAGGTGTAATGGCATGACCCTCGACTGGATCGACGCCTTCCTCATCTCCGGCCTCTTCGAGGTGGTGATGGTGATCGGCCTGGCGTTGCTGCTTCACTTGCAGCTCGGGCTTGCGCGGATCGCGAACTTCGGCGTCGTGGGCTTCTGGGGCATCGGGATGTACGCCTTTGGCGTCACGTACGTGCAGGTGGACTGGCCGTTCGGCGACCCCTGGCAGTTCCTGGTCTGCGCCACCATCGCGACGGCCGTGGCCGGCCTGTCCGGTCTGCTGATCGGGTGGCTGATCGCCGACCTGGACATTGACGGCATGCTGGTCGGGACGCTCGGCTTTGCCGCCGCCGTTCTCATCCTGGCCACAACCCAGCAGGACCTCACCGGCGGCGCGCTCGGGATGGGCGGGCTCGGCTTCCCGTACCACCTCGGGACGGTCAAGGCCAACGAGTTCGCCTGGCTCGTCATCTTGTCCGCCATCGTCGGCGCCATCCTGTTCTTCGTCTGGAGGGTGCACCGCTCCCCGTACGGTCGCCTCCTGATCGCCGTGGGCGCCAACGAGCCCCTGGCGCGGAGCCTGGGGAAGCCGACCTACCGGACCAAGCTCTGGCTCTTCGCGGTCACCTCTGCGGCGATGGGGCTGCTCGGCGCGATGTTCGGGGTGATGGTTCGCTTCCTGGAGATCTCCAACCTCGGGGTCGACATCACCCTGGCCGCGATCGTGGGGCTGGTGCTCGGCGGCACAGCGCGCGTCTGGGGAGCGGTGATCGGCGTCTTCCTCACCGTGGGCCTCTTCGACATCGTCGTCCAGTCCTACCTCCCGCTCCCCCGCGAGTGGTACACGCAGGCGATCCCCGTGCTCCGCGAGGCGGTCTTCGGGGCGGCGCTGATCGTCGTCCTGCTGTTCCGCCCGCTGGGTGTGCTCGGCGAGATGCGACGCGACCGACTGATGAGGAGCATGCATGGCCGTTGACGTCGTCGAGGCGGTGGCGGTGACCGGACCGCAGATCCGGATCGAGGAAGCGGTCAAGAGCTTCTCGGGCCGGGTCGTGGTGGACATCGACGAGCTCGTCCTCGGCGACCGGCCGATCGAGGGCCTCATCGGCCCGAATGGCGCGGGCAAGACGACGTTGATGCGGATGATCATGCACTCGATTCCCCTGGACCGCGGGAGGATATCGCTGCTCCCCGCTGGGCAGAGCGAGATCGTCCTGTCGAGGCTGTCCACCGATCGGATGGCGCACCACGGCGTCGTGAAGAGCAACCAGGTGATCACCGACTTCGACAGGCTGACGATCTGGGATTCGCTGTTGCTCGCCGGCACCGAGCCGCGCTACGAGCAGCCGTATCGGATCTTCAGCGAGGGGACCATCTTCGAGCGATACGAGGCGGAGATCCGTGACCGGCTCGACTACTTCGGGTTCTCTGACCCAACCGCGTTCGCGAACTCGGCTGGGGAGAAGAAGCTGCTGGACATCGTGCGCTGCCTGCTCCTCAAGCCCACCTTTCTCCTGCTCGACGAGCCGACCGCCGGCCTCCCCGACCAGCTGACCGAGAAGGTGATGAGGGTGATCAGAGACCTGGCCGCGGCCGGCACCTCGGTGGTCATCGTGGAGCACGACCTCGACGTGATCTGGAACCTCTGCGACGAAGTCTCCTTCATGGCCGAGGGCAGGGTGATCCTGAAGGGCGATCCCCAGACGATTCGCGAGAACAAGACGGTCATCGAGAAGTACCTGGGAGAGGGCCATGTCTGAGGCGGCGGGCTCGATCACGCTCGAGGTCGAGAGCATGCAGAGCGGCTACGACGGGGTCACCGTCCTGAAGGGCCTGGACTTCACCGTCAGCGACGAGATCTTCGCCGTCCTCGGGGCGAACGGTGCGGGAAAGACGACCCTGCTGGGGACTCTGGCCCGTCTCATCCCACTCATCGCCGGCAGGATCCGGTTTCAGGGCGAGGACGTGTCCAGCCTGCCTCCCTACGAGACTGCCAGCCGGGGAATCGGTTACGTGCCCCAGGAGAAGGGGACCTTCCCCGACCTCACCGTGCTCGAGAACCTGAGCGTCGGGGCGATGATCGGTGACCGTCCTCGTGACGAGCGGGTTGCCGAGGTCTTCGAGCTGTTCCCCGATCTGGGCGACCGGCAGGCACAACGAGCGGGGACGCTCAGCGGCGGTGAGTCGCGCATGCTGGCTTGCGCCCGAGCGCTGATGCAGGACCCGAAGGTGCTGCTGCTCGACGAGCCCACGGCCGGGCTGTCGCCGCTCTACGTCGAGACGTTCTTCGACAAGATCAGGGAGATCCGCGCGACCAGAAGGGTCGCGATCGTCCTCGCCGAGCAGAACGCCACCAAGGCGCTCCAGGTCGCCGACCGGGTGATGGTCCTCAGCCTTGGCGAGGCTTTCGCCGTCCTCAACGCAGCCGACGTGACGACCACGCAGCTCAAGGAGGGATACAGGATTTGACGACGTACCTGGCGACGTACCTACAGGCACCACATCCGGAGGAGGTAGCACAGTGAGCATCGGGGATATGAAGCGGGGGCGCATCCTGGTCGTGATGGCGGTGCTGGCCCTGGTCGCCACCGCGTGCGGGACGCCCACGGGGCCGGGGACGTCGCCGGACGCCACGGGAAGCCCGGGCGACGGCAACGGTGACCCGACCGGTGACCCGGTAGCGGTCTGCGAGCTCGCGTACTACACAGGCGAGTTCGGAGCGTTCGGCCAATCCCTCACCGAGGACGTGATCTTCCCAATCGAGGAGGTGATCAACCTCGACCCACCGCTCGGCCGACCATGGGAGCTCTTCCACGAGGACCTCGGGACGGTGGGCGAGGCCCAGGCCGCTCGTACCTGCTTGGAGCAGCACGGGGCCGAGATCGTGGTGAGCATCGCTCACGGGTACCGGACGTACCGCGACTTCATGAGCGAGTGGTGGCAGGAGAACGACTCCCCGCTCGGGCCGTCGGTCCACGGTGGGGCGATCCCCGGCAACCTGGGCGGCAAGGCCGCGGAGCCGATCTTCCGCGCCCAGGGCCTCGATGAGGCGCTGGGAATGTCCGGCATCCTGTACGCCGAGACGATCGGCGCCGAGTCGGTCGTGATCTTCGCAACCCAGGTGGAGGGCTTCCAGCTGGCGGCGGCCGCGGCCGAGAATGCGGCCGAGGCGGTCGGCATCGAGGTGCTCGCGCGGATCGACGTCCCAGCCGAGCAGCCCTCCTACCGGGCCGAGGCGCAGCGGATCGCGGACCTCGGGCCGGACGCCGTCATCGTCCAGGCCGGCTCGGTGGAGTCGGCAACCCTGATCAAGCAGGCGGCCGAGGCCGGCCTGTCGCTGGAGTGGATCGGCGAGACCGGCTGGGTCCAGGAAGAGTTCATCAACACCCTCGGCACGGAGCCCATCGCCTCACAAGAGGGGATCGGGTTCGCGGCCTTCTCGTACAACGATCAGACTCCCGCCTGGGAGTTCTTCTCAGAGCTGTGGTCGAGCACGGAGCCGTACAACGACGAGGACGCGACGGGCCTGTACCACTTCTCGACCTACGACCTCCTGGTCCAGACGGCGCTGGCCGTCGAGTACGGAGGCTCGTACAACGCGAGTGACTGGGCGCCGGCCATGCACGAGGTCGGCGAAGCGCCGGGCGAGGTGTGCCACACCTACGCCGAGTGCCTGGCTCTGATTCGCGAGGGCCAGGACATCGACTACGAGGGCATCACCGGCTCGGGCACCTACACCGATGGCGGTGTCAACCACGTGGTCCAGGCCTACACGCCGTTCAACGCGGACGGAACGACCGGCGACCCGGTGCTCCTCGACGCCGAGCGCGCGCTGGAGATCATCGAGGAGATCGCCGTCACGGCCGACTGCACGCCGGGGGAGCCACCCAACGAGTGTGAGTGGTAGCCGTCGGACAGCCTGGCTGAGGTAGATCGAAGAGGCCCTCCATCCGATGGAGGGCCCCTTCCGCTTTCTTCCCGCTCACCCCGATGATCCACCCGAGGTAGTCGCGGATGCCGCCTGCAATTGGCCTGGGGTCGCCCGGCGTCGGACGGCGCTACATGGCCCGGATGCCGAGCAGGTTGCGCGCGATCACCATCCGCTGGATCTGGCTGGTCCCCTCCCCGATCTCGGTCAGCTTGGCGTCGCGCAGGTAGCGCTCCACGCGGTACTCGGTGATGTAGCCGTAACCGCCGTGCACCTGGACCGCGGCATTGGTCGCCCGCTGGCTCACCTCGCTGGCGAACAGCTTGGCCATGGCGGCCTCGGTCGAAAAGGGCCGACCGGCGTCCTTCAGCCAGGCGGCGCGGTAGACCAGCAGGCGGGCAGCCTCGATCTCGGTCGCCATGTCGGCGATCATGAAGGCGACCCCCTGGAAGGCACCGATGGGGCGGCCGAACTGCTCGCGCTGCCTGGCATAGGCCGATGCCGCCTCGTACGCCGCCTGCGACAGCCCCAGCGCCATGGCGCCGATCCCGATCCGGCCGCCGTCGAGCGTCTGGAGGAACAGCCGATCCCCCTGCCCCTCCGGGCCGAGCAGGTTGTCGGCCGGGATCCGGCACTCGTCGAACAACAGCTCACCCGTGGCGGAGGCGTGGAGCCCCATCTTCTCCTCCATGCGGCCGATGGAGAATCCGGGCGTGCCCTGCTCGACGATGAAGGCGCTGATCTTCCCGCTCTCCGCCTGGCCCTCCGTGACCGCGGTGACGATGTAGACCTCTGCCACGCCGGCGTTGGTGATGAAGCGCTTCGCGCCGTCGAGGACCCACTCGTCGCCGTCGCGTCGCGCCCGGGTCCGCGTACCCCGCGAGTCCGACCCGGCTCCCGGCTCGGTCAGCCCGTAGGCGCCCAGCTTCTCGCCGCTGGCCAGCGGCCGCAGGTAGCGCTCCTTCTGCTTCTGCGTGCCGGCCAGGTACAGCGGGTTGCAGCCGAGGCTGGTGTGCGCGCTGACGATGATCGCCACGCTGCCCGACACTCGCGCCAGCTCCTCGATGGTGATGGCGTACGCGACCGAGTCGAGGCCGGTGCCCCCGACCTCCTCGGGGAACGGGACGCCGAGCAGGCCCAGGCCGGCCGCCTCGCGGATGATGTCGTGAGGGAACTCGCCCTTCCGCTCCAGCTCGTCGGCGACCGGTGCGATGCGACCTTCGGCGAACTCGCGCACCGTCCGCCGGATCTGCTCGTGTTCGGGCGACAGGGCGAAGTCCATGGAACCTCCCGGAGCGGGCAGAGGGCGGCATCCGAGTCTAGCAGGCGCGGTGCCGGGCTCGGTCAGAGGCGAAGGTCCGCCTCCAGAAC
Organism: uncultured Steroidobacteraceae bacterium; assembly: GCA_964469325.1. Classification (GTDB taxonomy): domain Bacteria; phylum Chloroflexota; class Limnocylindria; order QHBO01; family QHBO01; genus CAYXZN01. Next base: position 7,253 of record CAYXZN010000001.1, on the reverse strand, counting down.
GTCCGCGAGATCCTCGAACCGCCGCTCGCCGGTCATGCGGTACAGCTGTCGCAGCTGTCCGACGTGGATCGCGTGGTACTTGCCGCTCTGGACCCCGGCCGCCAGGCACCACCGCGCGAGGCAGTAGCGGCTGGCCTCTCCCGGGACTCGCATCAGCGGGACGACCGCCCGCGCGGTGGTGAGCCCACCCATCAGCAGCCGATGAGCGTCCTCGTCCCCGGTCAGCTGCCAGTAGTCGTACAGACCGTAGATGGCGAAGACGTGGCCGTTGTAGGTGTGATCCGCCGGTCGCCACGGATACTCCTCGAACCACAGCAGGTCTCCGGCGACCAGGGTGACCCACGGCCGGGTGTCGGTGGGTGGCTGCAGGAAGCTGCGGAACGTGGCATGCGCCGCGTCGAGCCAGCGGTCTTCGTCGGTCAGGCGGTAGAGCCGCACAAACCCGGACAGGGCGATCCCCTGGGCCATTCCGGAGTACCACGGCGCGTGGAGCATCCCGCGGCCGTGGAGGTAGAAGTCGAACGGGTACGGGAAGAAGATCGCGTCGTCGAGCGGGTCTGCGTGTGTGAGCAGCCGCTCCGCGTTCGCCGTCGCCAGCTCGAGGTAGCGCTCGTCGTCGGTCAGCGCGTGGTTGCGCAGCATGTTCACCACCGCCTGCGCTTGTCTGACCGGGTGGTCGTACGTCCGCCCATCGGCGGCGACATACATGGCGACGCCCAACGCACCGTACGGCGGCCCGTAGGGAGGGACGAGCGACGCACCGCCGTACGGTGCCTCGGTCCACGCGAGCGGCCGAAGGGCATGGTCGCCGGCACGGAACGTGAACGGCCCGGCGGTCACGACCGGAAGGTCTCCGACCGCGACCGACGGCGCGGCAGCCGGCAACGCGAGTGCCGCAGCGAGCGCCGTGAGCCCAAGGAGTCCTCCCAGCGGAAGGACGCGCCAGAGTCGCATCTCCGACCCGATTCTCGGTCATCGCGCCGGATGTCGTCAGCGCGGGAGTCGGTCCCGCCGCACCGGGTCAGAAGCGGCGCCAGCGCTCGAGCTTGCGCCGCGCCTCCCGTTCCGCGGCGCGGGCCAGCGAGGTGCGGCGCCGCCGAGCGGGAGCGGGGCGTGGAGGCGTGCGCCTCCGGTGGTTGAGCTTCGCCACGCCGGTATGACGCTCGGACAGGGCCAGCAGTTGCGGGTGCCGGAGGTATACTCCGTTCCTTACTGCAACGCGACAACGTTGCCCCCGATCCCTCAGATGGGCGAGGTACGGCGTTGGTGCCTATCGACGTTCGGCTCGAGCACGTCACCAAGCGCTTCCACGAGATCATCGCCGTCGACGACCTGTCGCTCGACATCGAGCACGGAGAGTTCTTCAGCCTGCTCGGGCCGTCCGGCTGCGGCAAGACGACCACGCTGCGCATGATCGGCGGCTTCGAGGAGCCCACCGCGGGCACGATCCAGCTGGGCGAGGCGGAGGTCACCGACCTGCCGCCGTTCCGGCGCGACGTCAACACCGTCTTCCAGAACTACGCGCTCTTCCCCCACCTGTCGGTCTTCGAGAACGTCGCCTTCGGCCTGCGGCGCAAGCGGGTGAGCGACGCCGACATCCGACGGCGCGTGGGCGAGATGCTGGAGCTGGTGGAGCTGCCCGGCTACGAGAAGCGGAAGCCGTCCCAGCTGTCCGGCGGCCAGCAGCAGCGGGTCGCACTGGCGCGCGCGCTGATCAACCAGCCGCGCGTCCTCCTCCTCGACGAGCCGTTGGGAGCCCTCGACCTGAAGCTCCGCAAGCAGATGCAGATCGAGCTGAAGCGGATCCAGACCGAGGTCGGCGTCACCTTCGTGTACGTCACGCACGACCAGGAGGAGGCGATGACGATGTCGGACCGGATCGCGGTGATGCGGCACGGCCGGATCGAGCAGCTCGGCCCGCCGGAGGAGCTCTACGAGCGGCCGAGGACGAACTTCGTGGCCGGCTTCCTGGGCGTCTCGAACCTCCTCGAGGCGGAGGTGGTCGGCCGGGAGGGCCGCCTGGCGGAGCTCCGGCTGGCGGATGGCAGCGCCATCCACGTGCTGGCCGGCGAGCTCAACGGCTCGGGCAGCGTGCGGGTCGGGGTACGCCCGGAGAAGCTGAAGCTCCAGGCAGAGTCGGGAGAGCCGCGGTCGCCGACCGACGGACAGAACTCTCTCGAGGGCACCATCCTGGACGCCTCCTACATCGGCGTGAGCACCCAGTACCTCGTCGCGACACGCGACGGGCACCGCGTGACGGTGTACTCCCAGAACCTCGACACCAGCGGATCGGGCCAGGCCCTGGCCGGCGGGCAGCGCGTCCGCCTGACCTGGCAGCCCGAGCACACATTCGTCATCTCGACCGACAGCAGCGAGCCGACCGAAACCGGAGAAGGAGAGGAGCAGGATGACTGAGCGCCAGCGTCGGACCCAGATCGAGATCGCCATCGCGCGCGCCTTCCGCGGCGGGCGGCTCTCGCGTCGCGCCTTCCTCCACAAGGCCGGCCGGGGCGGCGTCTACGCTGCCGGCGCCCTCTCATTGCCCGCCATCCTGGCGGCGTGCGGGATCGGCCCCGGCGGGACGACGGTGCCGAGCCGGAGCCCGGTCGGCGGCGGAGAGCCGAGCGGCACCCTCAACTTCGCGAACTGGCCCCTCTACATCGACCTTGACGAGGACGAGGTGAACTCCCCGACCCTCCAGCAGTTCGAGCAGGAGACCGGGATCGACGTCACCTACACCGAGAACATCGAGGACAACCAGTCCTTCTTCGGGATCATCCAGCCCGATCTGGCGGCCGGAAATCCGACCGGCTTCGACCTGATCGTGATGACCGACTGGATGATCGGCAACCTGATCCGGCTCGGCTACCTCGAGCAGATCGACGTCGCCCGCGACGTGCCGAACTTCGGGGCCAACGGCGCCGACAAGTACAAGAACCCCTCCTACGACCCGAACAACGCGCACTCGGTGCCGTGGCAGTCGGGGATCACCGGCATCGGCTACAACCCCGCCCTGGTGGACGAGGAGATCAGCTCCTTCCAGCAGCTCTTCGACCCGGCCTTCATCGAGAAGTACTCCGGCCAGGTCGGCATGTTCACGGAGATGCGCGACTCGATGAGCATGGCCCTGCTCCACAACGGCGTCGTGCCCTCCGAGGCGACCGTCGAGGATGCCGAGCAGGCCAAAGAGACCCTGGAGGCACAGGCCCCGCACGTCCGCGGCTACTACGGGAACGAGTACGCGCAGGGGCTGGCCGACGGGAGCCTGGCGATCACCATGGCCTGGTCCGGCGACGTCTTCCAGCTCCAGTTCGACAACCCGGACCTGCGGTTCGTGGTGCCCGACGAGGGCGGCATCCTGTGGGTCGACAACATGGCCATCCCGCGCAACGCGGAGCACCCCAACGACGCGCTGGCGATGATGGACTACGTGTACCAGCCGGAGATCGCGGCGCAGATCGCCGAGTGGGTGAACTTCATCTGCCCGGTGCCGGCCGCCCAGGACATCATCCGCCAGCACGCCGAGGAGGCCGACGACGAGGAGGACGCCGAGTACCTGCGCTCGGTGGCGGAGTCACCGCTCGTCTTCCCCACCGACGACATGCTGGCCCGGCTCCACTCCTACAAGGTGCTCGACGAGGACGAGGAGCGGCAGTGGAACGAGCTGTTCCAGGAGGTCGTCCAGGGCTGAGCCGGATCGGCTGAGGGGCAGCCGGACAGATGGCCGCCTGGCTCAGGCACCACCGCGGGCTGGTCCCGTACCTCTTCCTGCTGCCCGGCGGCGTCTGGCTGCTCCTCTTCTTCGTCATCCCCATCCTGACCGTCGCCTCCGTCTCCCTCCAGGAGGGGTCGCTGGGAACCGGGTTCCGGCTGACCTTCAACGTCGGGGTCTTTCCCGAGGCGATCGCGCGCTGGGACGATCAGTTCATCCGCTCGCTCCAGTACGGGGTGACGGTCACGCTGCTGACGATGCTCATCGGCTACCCGATGGCCTACACGATCGCCTTCCGCGGCGGACGCTACAAGACGCTGCTCCTGCTGCTGGTGATCATGCCCTTCTTCACCAGCTTCATCATCCGCACCATCAGCTGGAAGTTCATCCTCGCCGACCAGGGGTTCCTGCTCGGCACGCTCAAGGACGTCGGCCTGCTGGAGCCGGGCTTCCGGCTGCTGGCGACGCCGGTGGCGGTGATCAGCGGCATCACCTACAACTTCCTGCCGTTCGTGGTGCTGCCGCTGTACGTCGCCCTTGAGCGGATCGACCCCCGGCTGATCGAGGCTGCCAACGACCTCTACGCCAGCCGCCGGCAGGCCTTCCTCAGGGTGACCCTGCCGCTCTCGGTGCCGGGCGTCTTCGCCGCCTCGCTGCTGGCCTTCATCCCCGCCGTGGGCGACTACCTGAACGCCGAGCTGCTCGGCAGCCGCAGCGAGACGATGATCGGCAACGTCATCCAGCGGCTCTACCTGGTCAACAACGACTACCCGCAGGCCAGCGCGCTCAGCCTGATGCTGATGCTGGGCATCCTGGCCAGCATCTTCCTCTACACCCGCATCCTGCGCGGTCGCGAGCTCACCATCTGATGGCCGATACGCTCGCCGAGCCGATGCCATCGCGCGCTCGCGGCGCCGTGCAGCCGCGCCGGGTCCCGATCGGCGTGCGGCTGTCGCGCGCGGTACTGCCCGTCTACACCGCTCTGATCGTGGGCTACCTGTTCCTGCCGATCGCGGTCATGGCCATCTTCGGCTTCAACGACATCCAGGGTCGCTTCAACTTCACCTGGCAGGGGTTCACCCTCGACCACTGGGCCAACGTCTTCTCCACCTACCCCGCCCTGAACAGCTCGCTGATCAACAGCCTGGTGGTCGCGGTCGCGGCCACCCTGGCGGCGACGGTCCTGGGCACGCTGATCGGCCTCGCCCTGACCCGCTACGAGTTCCGCGGCCGGGGCCCGACGAACCTGCTCATCTTCGTTCCCATCGCCACCCCCGAGATCGTGCTCGGCGCGGCGCTGCTGTCGATGTTCGTCTCGCTGGGGGTCGACCGCGGCCTGCCCACCATCATCCTCGCCCACATCATGTTCAACATCAGCTACGTGGTGGTGACGGTGCGGGCCCGCATCGCCGGCTTCAGCCGCACCCTGGAGGAGGCGGCGATGGACCTGGGCGCCGACGAGTGGACCACCTTCCGCAAGGTGACCTTCCCGCTCATCTTCCCCGGCATCCTCGCCGCCGCCCTGCTCGCCTTCGCCCTGTCGGTCGACGACTTCGTGATCACCCAGTTCACCGCCGGCAACACGGTCACCTTCCCCCTCTGGGTGTACGGCGCCTCACGGATCGGCGTCCCGCCCCAGGTGAACGTGATGGGGACGATCATCTTCGTCATCGCGCTGGTCGGGATGCTCGGCTGGATCCTCCTCCAGCGGCGCCAGACGGCGGCCCTGCCCGCGGAGGTGAAACCCTGATGGCGACCCGCCAGCGCCGCCCCGCGCGGGGCCGCCGCTACCGGATCGGCGAGGCCGCCGCGCAGGTGGGCGTCTCGCCTTCGGCCCTGCGGCTCTGGGAGCGGCAGGGGCTGGTGCAGCCGATGCGCAGCGACGGCGGCGGGTATCGGCTCTACAGCGAGCACGACATTGCCAGGCTGCAGCGGGTGCGGCAGATGCGGCACGAGGCGCAGGTGAACGCCCCCGGCATCCGCTGGATCCTCCGGCGGCCGGCGGCGGAGCCGACCGCGTCGAACGGCGTCAGCCGCCTCCGCGCCCTGCGGCACCAGCACCGCCTCTCCCTGCGCCAGGCGAGCGAGCGGACCGGCCTGTCGGTCAGCTTCATCAGCGCGCTCGAGCGCGGCACCACGGGGGCCAGCGTGGCCACCCTCCAGCGGCTGACCCACGCGTACGGCGTCACGGTCCTGGAGCTGTTCGGTCCGTCCGGCGGCCAGCGGCGACTGGTGCCACGCAGCGAACGGCGCGCCCTCGACCTGGACGACGGCCGGGTGCGGATCGAGCAGCTCGCCGACGGAGCGTCCGAGCTCGAGCCGCAGCTTTTCCGGCTGGCCCCCGGGGCCTCCAGCGACGGGGCCTACAGCCACGGCGGCGAGGAGTTCCTTTACCTGCTCGAGGGCGAGCTGACGGTCGTCATCGGGGAGCGGGAGGCGTACCGGCTCGAGCCCGGAGACTCGCTCTCCTTTCCCTCCACCCTTCCGCATCACTGGCGCAACGAGGCCAGCGGGGAGACCAGCCTGCTATGGATCAACACGCCACAGACGTTCTGAGCGAGCGGCGGTCCGACCAGCCGCGCGCCGAGGAGGCGGGCGGCGCCGAGCGCTGGCGCGCGCTGCGGGCGGGCATCGCCCCGGTCTGGGCCCGCTACACGGACCTCGTGGTCGACCACGGCGAGGGATCGTGGGTGACCACCGACGAGGGGGAGCGCTACCTCGACTACAGCTGCGGCATCGGCGTCACCAACACCGGCCACGCGCACCCCCACGTGGTCGCCGCCATTGCCGAACAGGCGGGGCGCATCATCCACGCCCAGCAGAACATCTTCTACCACCGACCCGGCCTGGAGCTCCACGAACGCCTGCCGCACCACTTTCCCGGCGGCGGCGCCGAGGTCGGCCTGTTCCTGTCGAATTCGGGCGCCGAGGCCATCGAGGCCGCCGTCAAGCTGGCACGGGCGGCCACCCGGCGCCCGGTGGTGGTCGCTTTCCGGGGCGGCTTCCACGGTCGTACCGGGCAGGCGATGGCGCTCACCAGCAGCGGGGTGAAGTACCGGGCCCACTTCGAGCCGCTGCCCGGCAGCGTCCACTTCGCCCCGTACCCCTACCCGCTGCGCAACCCGACCGGGCGCGACCCCGAAGCCGCGCTCCGCTACGCCATGGATGGGCTGGAGGAGCTGTTCGCGACCCTGGTCCACCCCGAGGACGTGGCGGCGCTGCTGGTGGAGCCGATCCTCGGCGAGGGCGGCTACGTGGTGCCACCCGACGGCTTCCTGCCCGCCCTGCGCGAGATCGCCGACCGCCACGGCATCCTGCTGGTCGTGGACGAGGTGCAGACCGGCTTCGGCCGCACCGGCCGCTTCTTCGCCACCGAGTGGAGCGGCGTGCGCCCCGACGTGGTGGTGATGGCCAAGGGGATCGCCTCGGGCCTGCCGCTGTCGGGGATCCTCGCCCGGCGCGACCTGCTGGCGGCGTTCGCGCCGGGCACGCACGGCGGCACCTACGGCGGCAATCCGGTCGCCTGCGCCGCCGCGCTGGC